>JANPPH010000435.1:0-5855 GCA_031428395.1 Gammaproteobacteria bacterium | reverse complement strand
ATCCGGGCCATGGCGCATCGGATAATGGTCATGCGCGGCGGCAGGGTGATTGAAACTGGCGACACTGAGACATTGTTTGAATCGCCACAACAGGATTACACCAAGACGCTATTGCACGCATCGTTATTCGCCTCCAGAGTTTAGCGGCCTAACGACGCTGGATTTGGGCAAACAATAAGACGCAACCAAAGAGTCTGCCTCCCAAGGGCGTTGTCGACATGCAAGGTGTGGTGATCGACGGTGATACGACCACTTGATATGGTTATCGCACGTTCGTAGTGTGGGCAGTTCCAGATTAAATTAAAATCTTTCATAGGCGTATCTTGATGAGCGCTAACGCTCGAAGTTCAGCCGTCTTACCACATCGGCCTCGATTGTTGTGCAACCTAACCGTCGCCAATAACCGGCAGCCCAAAGTGGTGTTTGAATTGTTCAACAATGAGCGCAGCGAAATGCACAATCAAACGCCGCGGAGGACTGTCCGTGTTAATTGGCGACGGTTAGCCTATTTATTCATACAGTTTAACTTTCAATACTTGGTTTAATAACCGAACGTGCTTATCGAGTGAATAGACCTTACAATTATTTTGCTTTGCATTTTGGGCAATGATCAAATCGGGGATCCCCACCCCATTTGCTCCACCTTTCAAACACTTTACTTGGAATTCAATAATCTCTCTCCAGTCAATCTCTAACGGGATACTATTCAGTTCATGAAGCAACTTAACGACTTGCGTTTTTTTCTTTATCTTTAGATAGGGTATTAATTCCGCCAGTATTAAGTCGTTGGTGACGATGAGGCTTTCATCTATCAGAAAATCTAGGTCTTTGGAGGTATCGCCACCCCGGAAATAATCAATCCATATTGATGTGTCTACCAAAACCTCCATTAATGACGGTCTCTGATTTCATTTAGATCAATATCTAGATCAATTTTTCCTTTGTATTTCTTTAGGTCGGAAATCTTTGATTTTCTTACCAACTCTTCCAACGCCCTAATAATAACCGCGGTTTTAGTATTTATATGGGTTACTTTCATTGCCTCGTTAAGCAAGTTTTCGGGTAAATCAAGAGTGGTTCTCATAATCGCCCCCGTGGTTTATGCATACAATTCTATAACACTATGCATATACATTCAAGAGGCTAACGTCTTGGTCTCTATTGGGTTTTGTCTCTGTGAGAACCACAGAAATCGGCCCAAAGGTAAACGGCGCGAATTGGATTAAGCGTTTTGTGTTGTTTCATAAAAAGCGCCATCCTACAGGATGAATCGAGGGGGAAAGGGCGGAGGTTTTGTGATGGGCAACTTTTTCAAATTAAAAAATAAATGTATTCAAAGCTGAGTGCCTGGTTCAAAATTGGGTTTTTCTACACCCTCAACGTATTAGGGTGATCTACCAAGGCATGGTGTCCACCTGTGCCCGCGCGGTGGAGCCGTATAAATTCTCCTCTGGTGGGCAGCTATCTAATCGAAAATACGAAAATCATGGCCGCTAAAACCGTCTTCCGCTACCTTCCTAAATCATTTTTCAATTTCGTTCTTATCGGTTTCGGTCTGGTTGCCTTGCCACTATTGGTCGCATTGACCAACGATGCCATCTACATCGATCGTCTATTTGTACAAAGTCAGCAGGCAATCTATCGCGCGGTCCAAGCGACTCACGCTAGCGGCAAATTAGTCGAGCAGATCACTGCGATGGAACGTAATGCAAGGCAATTTGCGGTGCTGGGCGATAAAAACCTATTAGATAGCTACACCGATCGCCATTTGTTGTTTCAACAGACAGCGGAAGAACTTTCTCAGCTGGTACAGCAAGACTTATTGCGCGGCCAGTTGGAAGCGTTGACGGCTAAAGAGCAGTATTTATTCGGCTTACTTCAAAATGGCGAAAAGGGCGCACTGACAAGTAAAGAGACCGAGGCTGAGTTCATCTCTTTGACGCCGCTTGCGCAATCCATTATGCAAGAGAGCAGCAACGCCATTGACGATCAAGTGGATGTTATGCGGCAAATGGCGGCCGATACTAAACAAAACTTAGTCTGGCAAGCGCTATGGGTTGTGCCAGGCGTCATTCTATTCACGGTTGTCTTTACGGTGTTGATTTCGCGCCCCTTTCGACAGATAGATAAAGCCATCCGACGTATGGGCGACGGCGAATTCTCCCAAAAAATCGTGGTAAATGGGCCGCGTGACCTCCAATATCTGGGTGAGCAGTTAGACTGGCTGCGGCGTCGTTTGGCCGAATTAGAGGAGCGAAAAGGCGGTTTTCTGCGAAATGTCTCGCATGATCTAAAAACCCCGCTTGCGGCGATTCGCGAGGGATCGGAATTGCTGGCCGATGGAGTAGTGGGGGGGTTAAATTCGCAACAGCAGGAAGTTGCGTCGATCGTGCGCAAAAACAGCGTTGAACTACAGAAAATGATCGAGAATTTGCTTAATTTTAGTTTAGCCAAAAAACGCGACTTAGCCTCTTATATTACTGAATTCGGGTTACGCGGATTAATCGAGACAGTGATTGCGAATCACAAACCCGCAATTTTGGCAAAGAATATTGAATTGGAATTGAATTGTGTTGAATTCATTGTAGTAGGCGATGAAGAAAAAATTCGCGTTGTGATCGACAATTTACTCTCCAATGCAGTTAAATATTCACCTAACCGTGCGAAAATCCGTATATCAGCGCAGCAAGAAATAGAGCACCTTATCGTGGATGTGCAGGATAATGGTCCCGGCGTCGAAGCGGACGATGCAGATAAGGTCTTTGAACCGTTCTATCGTGGGAAATCCACGGAGCAAGGCCATATAAAAGGCAGCGGGCTGGGATTGTCGATTGTACGAGATTTTGTTAAAGATCACGGTGGGGTCATTGAGTTGGTGACTGCTGAGGTCGGCGCCCATTTTAGGGTCAAATTGCCCAAATTGCAGACAAAAAATTAAATTAGGACAGGGTATGAAATCGTATCGGATAGGCACATTAAGCTTATGTGTCGGCTTGGTTTTTGCCTTGAGCGGGTGTGCTAAAATAGCAGCAATTGGATCCGCCCCGGTGGCAACTGAATCGGTTGTGACAACGCCCCAAGAGGTTTCTGTATGCACTAAAAGCGCCGCAATGTCCTTAAGTTCGGACTCAAATATGGAGCGGATATTAGATTATTCTGCTGGCTTGGGACGGTTTACCACGGCGCAGTTGCAGGAGCAGAGCAAGCTTGTGAAGGTAAAATTTGCCGAAAACCCAGCGAATGATCTTGAGCGCTTTCGCCTTATTTTGCTGCTTATTCACGCCCCCGCCTTCAGGGAGTACAAGGCGGCTGCAACGTTATTGGACGATTACATCAAGCACTATAGTGACAAAGATCCTCTACTAAACTCGTTTGCCACAATTCTCTCCGTTACACTTAAAGACCAGATAAACATTGCGGAACGTGAAAGCGCGCTGGAGCGAAAGCTTGCGTCGAGTGATAAGAATTTAAAATTACTGCAAAGCCAGCTGGATGCGTTAAAAACCATCGAAACCAGCATTCATCAACGAGATTTAGGCGAAGGCCAACAATAGGGAGAGCTACAATGGCTGGAAGAACGATCTTAATCGTCGATGACGATAACGACTTGCTGCGCCTATTGTCCATGCGGCTGACGGCTGCGGGCTATAACGTTGTCGCGGTCGATGAAGGGCAAAAGGCACTCGTGCAACTATCTGCGTGCCGTCCACAACTAATGATTACCGATCTGCGCATGCCGGGCATCGACGGTATGGCTTTGTTTGATTCGGTGCATAAATGCAATCCATCATTGCCAGTGATCATTTTAACGGCGCATGGGTCGATTCCGGATGCTATTGCCGCGACTAAGCGTGGCGTGTTTGGCTTTCTGACCAAACCGTTCGACAGTCGAGACTTGCTGGCGCAAGTTGAGAAGGCGGTACGCCTAAGCGGTGCGGCCGAGCACCACGGTGAAGGTGGGGAAAACGCCTGGCGCCAAGGTATTGTGACGCGCAGCCCCGCCATGGATGAATTGCTGGCCCAGGCCTGGCTCATAGCGCAGAGTGATTCCAGTGTATTCATTCACGGACAAAGTGGTGCCGGCAAGGAACTCCTGGCACGCGCCATCCACGATGCGAGTCCGCGTTCGGCAAAAGCTTTTATTGGTGTCAATTGTGCCGCGATTCCCGAACCACTCTTGGAATCGGAATTGTTTGGCTATACCAAAGGCGCTTTTACCGGCGCAACTAAAGACTACGAAGGGTTGCTGCTGGCGGCTCATCAAGGCACCCTGTTTCTCGATGAAATCGGGGATATGCCATCCTCGTTGCAAGCCAAGTTGCTAAGGGTATTGCAAGAAAAGAGCGTGCGGCCAGTCGGCTCGACGAAGACTATTCCCATTGATGTGAGAATTATCTCGGCGACACATCGCGACATCGAAAAGGAAATGCAGGCAGGGACGTTCCGGGAGGATTTGTACTACCGGCTTAACGTCGTGACCTTGGAGATTCCAAGCTTGGCTGAGCGGCGAGAAGACATACCGTTGCTTGCCACCCACTTTTTGGCCGAACTGGCCGAAAAATATCAACGTCCGGGCAAGCTGTTTGCGCCCGATGCGATGGAGCTGTTACTGAGCGCGCCTCTTCCAGGCAATGTCCGGCAGCTGCGCAATGTTGTGGAACAGTCTTTTGCGTTGTGCACGACGTCCATTATCCCCTTAAGCCTAGTCAAAAAGGCTTTACGCGATAAGCACGATAACATTCCGTCATTAATTGATGCTAAGAAGGGTTTTGAGCGCGATTACCTTCTCATGCTACTACGCATGACGGGTGGCAATGTCACGCAAGCCGCAAGATTGGCTAAACGCAATCGGACAGATTTTTATAAATTGCTCCATCGTCACTCCGTCGACCCGGGCGTATTTAAGCGTGTTAATTAACGTCGCCTATTGACGACAAATTTGTAGCCCGCCTAAGGCCTTGTTTTAGATTGCTTTAACCTGTTTTATCGAGTTTTAAACGTCGCAATTTTGCGACGTTTAACCCTTGAAATCTCCTCCATATTTTTTCAAAAAATTAGCTATCTCTTTGACTTTAGTCTATTTTTATAGTGTTGGTACGCTTTGTGCTTTAGTACAATTAGCGTTACTGGCGTTGGATAAGTTAAACCTAATTTGGACAAGGAGAGTTCAATGAAAACGCAAATATTATCGGGTCTGGTTTTGGGTCTCTTAGCGTTGCCGGTGTATGCCGCTGATGCCACCAGAGGTGCGGCTGAAGGCGCTGATGCCGCAGCAGGAGGTGCCAGCATAGGCACCTCCCCCGACACCGCAAAAGCGGTTAAAAGTTTCACGACATTGGACATAAATAGTGATGGCGCCATTAGCATGAGCGAAGCCAAAACGATGAAGACGTTAACCCAGAAATTTAAAAATGCCGACATCAATCAAGACGGTAAGATTCAAGAGGCTGAGTACGTAAGATTTTCTATGGACGAGTAATGGTTAACGTTGTTTTAACAGCATTAATCATTACGCAGCCAGTGCCCACACGAAGGAAACATTATTGGGGCACTGGTAACTGAAACAGGTCAGCGTAGGATGCGCTGATAGCAGGATGCGATCTGTTTTGCATGGATGCGTAGATCACTTACGTTGTGATCATTAGTGTTCCTCTCTGGTGTCAGGGGTCTCGCAAAGCACTGACACACCTCAGAAGTTCCTCAAATTTCCTCCCTAATTTACGGGGTGCGCAACGCACCCCATATTTTTTTCAAAAGGCTATTGGTTTCAACCCAGATTTTCCATTAGCACTCTACTGCGGCCGCGCAACGCACTGAATCTGCGCGAGAAAAGATGAAAAACAGCCTGTCACCGT
>JANPPH010000434.1:0-2239 GCA_031428395.1 Gammaproteobacteria bacterium | reverse complement strand
CCCCAAGCTATTGGCAGTTGCCTCCTTGAAATACAACATGACCTCTTTAATCTTGGGGGCGAGCTGTGTATACCGGGCCACACAATTATTGTTGCTGCCGATATTGCGCGCTTAGAGGAACAGCTAGACTCCTTCAATGTCCACTTACCCCCGCTAAAAGAATTCATTTTGCCCGGCGGCAGCAAAGCCGCATCGCTATGCCACTTGGCACGTACCATTTGTCGTCGCGCCGAGCGCCGCGTGGTCAGCCTAATGCGAAACGAAGCGGTAAATCCTGAGCTACTACGCTATTTGAATCGCTTGTCCGACTTCCTCTTTGTCATCGCTAGAGTACTCGCAAGAAGTGATGGGGGCAGCGAAGTGCTATGGCGCAACGAACGCGGGAAATAGGACATCAAATTCCACTCTCTATTGTTTACGCGACAAGGCGGCGAGACGCTGCTCTGCATAATCGATGAGTTTCGGATCGGCATTAAGGCTAGTGCGAACTCGATCATAAGCGTCATTCGCCGCAGCCCAATTTTTTTCCGCCTCGTATGCAATGGCCAATCCAGTCCACCACCTCGCTTCTAAAGGACGCAGTTCTAAAGCCTGTATATATGCATCTTGCGCTTCAGAAAAACGCCCAAGACGCTGATAAATAGCCGCTAAGAACCCAAGAAAATCAGCGTTAGAACGAGCCAACTCGCGACTGTTTTCCAATACTGTTAAGGCCTTCTCATTATTTCCTTGTTCAGCATATAAGCGTGCAAGTTGCTGCCCAAAAAGAACATGGTCGGGAACGGCATTGATGCCTTCATAAAGCAGACTCTGTGCTTCCGGCCACTGATGTTGTTGCAATAGCAGATCCACGAGGCGCTCACGCGCTTTAATGTGACGCGGGTCGTGTGCAAGGGCATCGCGATATTTTTCATGCGCCTCCGCAACGCGGCCTTGTTCTTGCAACGCGACAGCTTCGCGGTAAATATCTTCCGTGACTTCCTTGCTCGTGCTCACGGGTGTTTTTTCCATCTTTGCGTGCGTAACTAAAGGAGGCGACTCAATCGGTTTCGCGGTAATCGGCCAGTCTGCAATATATCTTTTCGGTGGCTTTACGTTCCGTGACATTATTTTAGCTACCGATTTCGTCGCTTCCAATTCTTCCATCGCGGAATCAATAGCAATGAGCGTCCTCGACCCTTTTGGATCAACAGACGCCAGAGTTGCTGGACGAACACTATTTGACCCACCGAGTACAGCAGTGGGCAATGAACTAGTTATGGCTTCATTATCACTCTTGACGACAGGAGCGGGCTTCACAACGGTTCGAATTACTGACGCCTTGACGGGAACAACAGCCGCCACCATTTCAGAACGGCCCATTGTGCGTGTCGTTTGCCATACGTACCAAGCCGTTGACAACAACGCAACGACCAAGAAACCAAGCATCGCATACCTATACCGCTTCGCCAGCAGTGGCCCGGCGACTGCCGGACGCAACCCGTCCAAGACGCTCGTCGGCCTAGCTTTCTTCGGCTCCCCCTCAATTCTTTGATCGAGGTCAAGCAACATTTTATTGATTAAACTCATTCCAACCGAAACCTATTCATCGCAGTCTGGCGCGCATGACTTCATCGCCTCTTCCTTGCTGTCGAAACCACAGCTTCATCATTGTCCTATCAGCGCGCCAGCTGACGCCAGCAGCGTCCCTAGCGCGACTGAGACATACTTCATACGTCGCACCTCGGTTCGAAATGTCACCGCTGACTCCGTGTCATTGATAGCCATCTGTATATGCTTAGCCGTAATCCTCATTGCACCCTCACCGTATGCGCAGAGCATCGCCTTATGGCCTAAAATATTGACTAAACGTGGCGTGCCAGCGCTGCCTTTATGCAACAAGCGAATTGCGTCATTGGAAAATAGTTCGGATCCCTCGTATCCCGCTATACGCATGCGATGCGCAACATAGGCCGCAACGCCAGGCTCATCGAGCGGCCCAAGTCGACACGAAAAACTAATTCGTTGTTTGAGTTGACGCACTGCGGGGCTATTTAGGCGTTGATCCAATTCAGGCTGACCAAACAATACGATTTGCAATAACTTGTGGCGTTGAGTTTCAAGATTACTTAACAGTCGCAATGCTTCAAGAGTTTCCGCGGGCATGGCGTGGGCTTCATCAAGGCAAATCACTGCGGCACAACGATAGCGGTCATAGGTCTTCAAAAGAAAATCGTTAATTGACCGTAGAATCTGGTGT
>JANPPH010000433.1:0-1529 GCA_031428395.1 Gammaproteobacteria bacterium | reverse complement strand
TAAATACCAAGGGCTCGGCATGCAGGTCAGCCGGCGCAGGCGCAATCGCATGGTTGGCGGGTGCACTTAGTCGAGTGCCATCGCCCCGTAGCACGTAAACGCCTATACCTATAAAAAGAAAGACAGCAAAAAAAATTTTGTCATGGTTTGAATGTATTGCGCCATGCGCGTTGGAGATCAATCTTCGCCTGCGTCGCGTCGTGCATTGCACTTTCATGAACTAGGTCTACTATTTATACAGATTGTATGTGCCGGTAAATCAAGCGAATAAACCGCCGCTTATAAACAATACTATGAGTAGGGCCGATATGGCTAATAAAAGCATAAAGGCTTTCTTGGTATGGCGCACCCAGGTATAGTTAATTGACAAATGCATAACATGTTTTTGAACGTCAAAGCCTACGTGCTTTTACCGTTTCCAAGCGGTTACTTGCTGTCCTGAAAGCGGAGGGTGTTTTCTTGATGTACATCGGTCGCATGCGCTACATCGTTTGGATTATTGTTACGACAATACTGGGAATTGCAGCGCCAGCGGATGCTGACGAGTTTCGTATCGCGGTGCGCGCAATCAAAGGCAATGCGGAGGCCATGTCGCGCTGGCAGGCAACGGCAGATTACTTAAATCAGACCATTTCACTACACCATTTCACGCTGGTCCCGTTTGAAAATAACAGCGCATTAAATCAATCGATTTCAAATAGTGATACACAGTTAAGCATTACCAACCCAGCGTCGAGCGTAGAACTTAAGATACGCTATGGCCAGCAGCAGCTGGCCACGCTCCTCAACAATCGGCAGGGCAACGGGTATGCGCAGTTTGGATCTGTGATTTTTACGCGTGCCGACCGCACGGATATCAGCAAAATAGAAGATTTAAAGGGGAAAATCTTTCTAGGCGTGGATGAACTCGGCTTTGGCGGATGGCGGATTGCCTGGGGTGAGCTGCTGAAACATGGGGTGGAGCCATATACAGATTTTAAAGAATTACGTTTTGCGGGCGGCAATCAACTGGCGGTGGTGCGCTCTGTTTTAAAAAGGGAAGTCGATGCTGGCGTGGTAAGAACCGATGTGTTGGAAGGCATGGCCTCCGCAGGGGAAATAAAATTATCCGATATAAAGGTGTTGGGCGCTAAAAGAGTGTCTAAATTTCCTTTTCTAGTGAGTACGGATCTTTACCCTGAATGGTATTTTTCCACATCCAAAAACATCTCGAATGAACTGAAGGCCGAAATCGCCCGCGCCTTGCTTGCGATCAATCGCGATGATCCGGCAGCCAAAGCTGGCCACTATATTGGTTGGATTAATCCAGTCGATGCTACCCCAGTAGAGGAGTTGCTCAAGGAGCTAAAAGCCGGTCCTTATCGCGTAACGAATTCAGGCTTGCTCAACGAATTTATTGCCCAGTACGCCTATAGGTTAATGGCTATATTCGCCGCCATTCTGGCCTTGGGCGGCGCATTCTTTTACGTGACGAAGCTGAATCGACGGTTTACGCAAGCACAGACGCAACTCAAAGCGGAAATTGCAAA
>JANPPH010000432.1:0-2387 GCA_031428395.1 Gammaproteobacteria bacterium | reverse complement strand
GTTCCGCTTGCCCTAAGACGCGTGTCACCTCAGCGAGATGCATTGAAAGTCTGTCCAACTCCTCTTCAACATCCATTTTCTGAGCTAAGAGAACCAACTCTTGCTCGATGCGGTCACTATCCAGAGTAGCTCTCACCTCGGCAAGTCGCGACAATAACTTTTCTCGTTGCACACGCAATACTTCGGGGATACGTTGACGTGCAGGGGGTATCAGGTTGGTCATGATAAAGCAGCGCTGCGTGATGACCTCGCTAATCCGCCCACCTTCGCGCCCTCGGGTATCGTTGAGTTCCTGCAACACTCCATCGACTAGCGCCAATGTTTGCGCGTGTAATTGCTCACTATTCAGCTCGGATTCCTGCAATGCACCTGGCCAGCGCAATACATCCATCGACGTTACACGACCTGGATTGAACATCATGCCGTCGATTTCATGCCCCAATTTAAGCAGCCGACTAATCAGCGGCTTATTCAGATTCATTTGCGAGGCGATGCCAGCGCCGGGTTTGAAACGCAAGGTGCAATCAATTTTTCCGCGCTTCATCATGGCGCTGATGCGTTCACGCACACTCGCTTCAAGAGGCCGAAGTTCTTCTGGCGTGCGAACACTGACTTCCAAATAGCGATGGTTAAACGAGCGTAATTCGCAACCAATCCGCCCCGCTTCAATATCCACTTCTTTGTGCGCGAACGCCGTCATACTTTTAATCATTGGCCTACCTAAACTTGGAAAGTTCGTAACTTTTGACTCGATGGGGTGCCCGCTACGCGCGGAAAGAATTCTCACCTGCCACTTCGCCACAGGGCGATTGGGCGCTTAACACCGAGATCCAGCGAATAACACTACTACAATTGGGGAGTATCCGGCAATTTAGCCATTTTGCAAGGGTTTACATGTCGATTGAGACAGCGTGGTGTTGAGATTCAGCATTGACATCGAAAAAACTGATAATTCGCTTCGGCAACCAATCAAGGCGCCCTGGAAAAGGACCAGAGATAAAACCAACATGACCGCCTTCCTCTGGGAATTCCAATGTCACCGCTGTGGAGACGTCGCTGGGTGTTGGCAAAAACTCTGCAGGCAGGAACGGGTCATTTTGGGCGTTAATGATAAGCGTCGGCACGCGGATATTGATGAGTCCCGGTTTGCTGCTGGCGCGTTGCCAGTAATCGTCGGTATTTTTGTAACCATGCAGCGGTGCGGTGACCAGGCCATCGAAGCCGTAAAGCGTAGTGGTTGCCGCCAAGACTTCACCATCAAACAATGCCGGATAAGCCTGCAATTTGTACAGGGCTTTTTGTTTTAGCGTAGTAAGGAAGTGCCCGGCATAAAAACGGTTGAATCCGGCATCCAGTGCATGGCCCGTAGCGGTCAAATCCATGGTCGCGGAGATAGTCACAGCCTTGTCTACCACAGCATAGGCATCTTCGCCTTTTTCGCCCAGCCACTTTAGGAGGGCGTTACCGCCCAGTGACACACCTGTCGCATATAGCGGTGCGCTTGGGTTGGATGCTTTTAGGCGCCCGAGAATGGCGTCGATCTCAGCACTATCACCGGCGTGATAGGCGCGAGGCAATCGGTTCGGTTCGCCGCTGCAACCGCGAAAATGCGCGACTACGCCTCGCCAACCTTTTTTTTGCACCGCAGCCATAAGGCTGAGCGCGTAATGGCTCCGAGAACTGCCTTCCAGACCGTGAAACATCACCACCAGCGGCGCATCGACTGAGCCGTCGACCCAATCTAAGTCGATGAAATCACCGTCAGCAAGTTCCCAGCGTTCCCGCCTGTAATCAACCTGCGGCGCCGAGGCGAACATGGCCGTGTAAATCGTTTGCAAATGCCCGCCTGGAAGCCAGGCAGGCGCTTGGTAGGACTCGGCCATCGCGTTTTGTATAAACAACGCCATGGTCAGAAACATCGCCGAGGTGAATCGGCGGCTAGTGAAAAAAACAAGCAAATTCACAGTATATTTTCGCTCTATACAATTTCAGCACACCCAACACCTAACTCTTGCTGCGCTTTACTCTTCGCTGTTAACGACATCTACTACGAACCACATTAACAAACCCTGCAACGCATTAAGCTATGTGTTTCTTAGTAAATACGTAAATTCGCGCTCACTGGATGTGTATAAGGACTGAATTTAACTGCCATCCGCACCAGCAACGGGGTTATAATTGCGGCAGTTGGGCAGTGGCACCGTGCAATTTTACGAAAGAAGCCTTTTTATATTATCCCTTCTTCGCTCTTACCTATTTCGTCTCCTAAGAAAGGATTTAAACATGCGCCCCAGCGGTCGGCAACCTAACGAACTTAGATCCATTAAATTTACCCGACACTACACAAAACACGCCGAAGGTTCGGTTTTAGTGGAATTCGGCGATAC
>JANPPH010000431.1:0-4987 GCA_031428395.1 Gammaproteobacteria bacterium | reverse complement strand
GGTGCTGTTGCCGCGCATGAAAGAACTCATAGAGCAAAACCGGCCACTCCCGACTCAAAGCGACATCTATCCCTTGGCCCAAGACAAAATTAGCGGCGCAGGCACGCATCAACTGCTACAACTAATTAAGCAGTTCGACGACTTAATCAAATCTAGCGCATAAACTAGTATTACTCGACGTGGCCCACTCCGCCGCAGCTCTTCTTGGCGCTTTCGTTTGCCGTAGTCTAAAATCGAATGGCAAGGGAAGGGGTCTAGGGCAGGTCTTACAGCGGAAGTAAAACAACATGTCTGTCGATGCATGGCTTACGGTCTGCGTTATTGCGCTGTGTTTCGGCTTACTCACATTCACGCGGTATGCGCCAGACATTGTGATGGCAGGGGCCGTTTCAATTCTGCTGCTAAGCGGTGTCTTATCCACCAAAGAGGCGTTAGCGGGCTTTGCCAATGAAGGCATGATCACCGTCGCCGTGCTGTATGTGGTGGTCACGGGACTCAAAGAAACAGGTGGTATCGCCTGGATTGTGCAATCTGTCTTGGGCCGCCCTTCTTCCGTGAATAACGGGCTCATCCGTTTGATGTCGCCTGTCATGGCCATCAGCGCATTCCTGAACAATACGCCAGTGGTCGCGATGTTCATCCCCGCTGTACAGGAGTGGGCCAAACGCAATCAGTTATCCGTCTCGAAATTTATGATCCCGCTGACTTACGGGGCCAGCGTCGGCGGCATGTGTACGTTGATCGGCACCAGCACCAACCTTATCGTCAATGGCATGTTAGTGTCGCAAACCAACATGCCGAGCCTGCATTTTTTCGATCTTGCCTGGGTTGGCGTACCTTGTGCGCTAATCGCCATGATTTATATAATCATGGTACACAAATGGCTGCTACCTGAACGCCGCCCAGTGTTTAGTCAATTCGGGGATGCAAGGCAGTACACCGTTGAAATGATGGTGGATGCGGAAAGTCCATTGATCAATAAAAGTATAGAACAGGCTGGGTTACGCCAATTACCTGGCATGTTTTTAATTGAAATAGACCGTGGCGATCAGCTACTTCCCGCCGTTTCGCCACAAGAACTTTTGCAAGCAAACGATCGGCTCGTGTTTGCTGGAGTAGTGGATTCAGTAGTGGACTTGCAACGCATTCGCGGCCTAAGCCCCGCGACGGATCAAGTCTTTAAGCTCAACTCGTCACGCCGCAACCGCTGCTTAATTGAAGCCGTCGTCTCCAATAGCTGCCCGCTGGTTGGCAAGAGCATACGTGAAGGCCGTTTTCGTAACGTCTATAACGCTGCGGTGATTGCTGTTGCGCGCAACGGTGAACAGATAAAGAGAAAGTTGGGCGACATTGTCTTAGCGCCTGGCGACACCCTGCTTCTGGAAGCACACCCTTCATTCCTGGAACACCGACGCAATTCACGCGATTTTTTCTTAATCAGCCGTTTGCATGACTCCCAGCCCCTTTGTCATGAAAAAGCACCGCTTGCCGTACTGATTATGCTCGGCATGATCGTTGTCGCCAGTTTTGAATGGTTAAGCATGTTGCAAGCAGCACTTTTGGCCGCAGGGCTTATGCTTATGACTCGTTGCACCAGCGGCCGCGTTGCACGACGTGGCGTCGATTGGCAAGTCTTAGTCGTGGTAGCGGCTTCGTTTGGCCTAGGGATCGCGCTTGATCGCACCGGCGTGGCGAAAATTGTGGCGGAAAATTTAATTGGATTAGCCCACAATGATCCCCTCTTAGCGCTCGCCTTAGTCTACGTCGCCACCGCTATTTTTACCGAATTGGTCACCAACAATGCCGCTGCCATATTAATGTTTTCCATCGCCCTCGCTACCGCCCATAAACTAGATGTTAGCTTCATGCCCTTCGTCATCACCGTAATGATCGCCGCCTCTGCAAGCTTCGCCACGCCTATCGGCTACCAAACTAATCTCATGGTACAAGGCCCAGGCGGATATCACTTTGCCGACTTTATGAAAATTGGCATTCCACTCTCGGCCCTAATCGGCTCAGTGACTATGTTGATAGTGCCGATCGTTTGGCCATTTTGAACCCAGATTTTCCATTAGCCTCGTAGCGAGGGTGCGCAAGGTGCTGAAGATGGGTGAGAAAAGAAGAAAAACAGTCGGAGACGTAGTCACCCTACGGTGACAGACTGTTTTTCTTCTTTTCTCGCGCAGATTCAGTGCATTGTGCGGCCGCAGTAGAGTGCTAATGGAAAATCTGGGTAGAATGGGGAGCAAACTCGTGTATAACACTAGAAAGAGTTCCTCATGGAAACACCTTATGAAACCACTGTTAGAACTTGTAGAGCGCTTGGGGAGCCTGCTGTGTTCGGAAGTGCGCAAAAATGGTGCAGCCATAGGCTTAGAGCCCACGCACATTCAGGTACTCCTTTACCTTTCGCGCTGTAACCGCTTTAGTAACACGCCCTCGGCCATCGCTCAATATATCGATGGCACCGACGATGTCATTAATCAAACTATCCTGCTGTTGGAAAGTAAACAATTGGTTAAAAAACGGGTGGATGCAGCGGATGATCAGGCCATACACCTGGCGCTAACAAGCAATGGACGCGCGGTGCTGACGACATTTATGCAGCAATGGCAAGATTCAGTGGATCAATTGAATCAATCGAGCGTCGTCCAGGCTGCTCTCACTCTCGACCAATTGCTACGACAATTGCTCGAAGCCAATCACAGACGAATGTTTGGGCAATGTAACAGCTGCCGACATTTATTGCGCGAGGAGGCAGAGCAATTCCGTTGCGGCCTGACGCGTTTGCCGTTACAGCGTAACGAGACACTGCAGATTTGTGTGGAACAGGAGTATGCGGCAACAGGTTAGTGGCGAATTAAACCCAAAATTTCCATTAGCGCTCTACTGCGAGCCGCGCTACGAGCCTAATGGAAAATCTGGGTTAAAAACGTATCTTCGTTAGTATTGGGATTAGTATTGGTCATATTTCCTCGCGCTACCGCGCACCCTGTCAGCCGGATATTTCGCTTCGTTCAACGCAATTTTTTTGTCCGCAGCCGCAACAAGATCGACATTCAGACGATCAGCCAACCTAAGCAAATAGAGAAAAGTATCCGCCAACTCTAATTCAACCTCGGCCTGTGTCTTTTCGCTAAGCTCGATACTCTGTTGCTCGGTCAGCCATTGAAAATGTTCCGCCACCTCCGCAGCTTCAATCATTAACGCCATCGCAAGATTTTTCGGCGAATGAAATTGCTCCCAATCACGTTCTGCGGCAAATCGGCGCAAGCGTTCTTGCAAAATGCCCAGTTGATCGATCGAGGACATCCATCTTTTCCTTCTATCACATGACCTATAAGGATAAGCCCTTAGCCATGCCCGCCACTGCAATTCCATTCATGTTTATACGTGCTTTGACGATTTACCTATATAGAGCGTCGTGCGATGATCGAAAATACTAGGAAAAATACAGTATTATGGCTAACGAAAAAACCCCTTCCCTGCGACGCAACGGCGCCCGCGCGCCTGATGTACATCTCAATCTTAACGTTCGCGGCTTAAAACAGTCAGCGACGCTAACGATCAATGAGTTATCGGCCCAACTGCAACGCGAGGGCCGGGAAATTTTTCGCCTCGGACTAGGCCAGTCACCGTTCCCCATCCCAGAAATCCTGGTTGAAGACTTGCGCGCCAATGCCCATCAGCGTGAATTCCTTCCCGCCAATGGCCTTGAAACTCTGCGCGAGGCGGTCGCCAGTTACCATCAACGCACCAAGGGCATTGATTGCACGGCCAAGGAAGTTCTCGTCGGCCCCGGCTCGAAGGAACTGATGTTTCTCTTGCAGTTAGTCTACTACGGCGATTTAGTCGTCCCAACGCCCACTTGGGTTTCTTATGCACCGCAAGCGCAAATTATCGGCCGACAAATTCGTTGGCTGCCTACGCGTGCGGAAAATAATTGGCGTCTAACCCCCGACGAGCTAGACAAATTGTGCCGCGAAGACCCGAGCCGACCCCGCTTGGTAATCTTAAACTATCCCTCGAATCCCACAGGCGACACTTACGAACTAAATGAACTGAAAGAAATCGCGAAAGTAGCGCGGAATTATAGAGTGGTGTTGCTCGCCGACGAAGTTTATGGCGAATTGCACCACCGCGGCCAGCATGTTTCCATCGCGCGTTTTTATCCCGAAGGCACCATTGTTAGCAGTGGCCTAAGCAAATGGTGCGGCGCAGGCGGTTGGCGCTTGGGCACATTCACCTTCCCCCAATCCTTGCATTGGCTGCTTGATGGAATGTCGGTTGTCGCCAGCCAAACCTACACGTCGACCAGCGCGCCCATTCAGTACGCCGCCGTACGCGCCTTTCAAAGCGGCCCGGAAATGGAAGAATACCAACTTCAAGCGCGGCGAATTTTACGCACCCTTGGCCGCCATATCTGGCGTCGCCTAAAAAGTGTCGGCATCGCCGTCCCCGAACCCAAAGCCGCGTTCTACCTATTCCTCGACTTCGGCCCCCTCCGCAGCCGCCTCGAACTACGCGGCATCACCACCAGCGATCAAATTTGCGAACGCCTACTCGAAGAAACCGGCATTGCACTACTCCCCGGCAGCGCTTTTAGCCGCCCCGCCGAAGAGCTCACCGCCCGAATTGCTTATGTAGACTTCGACGGCGCACGCGCCATGGCCGCAGCGCAAGCCATCCCGCCGCAGCAAGAACTGGATAAAGTGTTTTTGGAAACTTATTGCGGGAAAGTAATCACGGCCATTGAAATCTTGTGCGACTGGCTAAAGACAAAGCTGTGAACCAGCCGCCCGCGACTCATACCCCGCCGTAAAAAACTCTGCAAAAACTCACAAATTTTGCCCAATTTATAGCGAATTCCGCATAAAACCGCCGGTTTTGGTCGGGTCTGTACTTATTGACGGTCTGGCACATCAGTCCTAGCATGGCTAGCTATAAATAAGAGGGACCGAGCCATGAGCATGAAACGAAAAAATCA
>JANPPH010000430.1:0-3043 GCA_031428395.1 Gammaproteobacteria bacterium | reverse complement strand
CGCCCGGAATGCGCGACAATACGTCCGGGGGCATCTCGAAATCTTGAAGCTTCACATAGGGAATTGCGAGCTTGCGTGCTAATGCGATATTCACTTGTTCTGGCGTCACCAAACCCATTTCGATCAAGATCTGTCCGATATGTTTGCCAACCAGCTTTTTCTGTCGCGTGAGCGCGTCATGGAGCTGCTTATCGCTAATCAGCTTATCGAAGACCAATATCTCGCCGAGGAAGACATCTGGCATATGCCTAAAATGTCCCAACAACGTTTTTAGGTCTTTTATGTTGTGAACTAAATAGTTCTTCATTCGTGTCGCCTTGATGTGTTCCCGGAAGTACACTTTCAATCTTCGGCCAATACAGAAGAAGGTTTACCTCCAGCCGGAAAAAACCTGCCGCTCTTTAGTCATTTTCTTGACCTTTAGCAATATTTTGAAGTCCATGTGTTTAGGAACGGTCTGATTAAGAAGTATTCTCACCACGTTTAACGCTGGCATACATTTCGCATAATAATTGTACCAAAGCGAAAGGAGACCTCGAAATGTCAACGGCGCGATTGGATCACTTGGGCTACAGCCGAGTTATTCAAGACCTTGTTAATCCGGCGCGTTTGGTGACAACCACCGAAGCCGATCCGCGACAACGCGATGTCGCCAGGGCGTTGCGCATATCCGGCATTCTACAAACCACGCTGGACGTGCATAAAGTCATCGAGATTTTTGCCACAGAAGTGAATAAAGTAATCCTGCATGATGGGGTACTCTACCGCTGCGCGCCACGCGGAATTGAGCATACGCTAGGCATGCAGGAAATCAACGCCGTTACCTATCGACTTGCGATCACGGAACAATCGCTTGGCGAAATCACTTTCTCACGCGCCAAGCGCTTTACGGCGCGTGAAACCGCAACGCTCGAATACTTGCTGAGCGGCCTCGTCTATCCATTGCGCAACGCACTCGCCTACGAGAGCGCATTGCAAGCCGCGACCAAAGATTCACTCACCGGCGTCCACAATCGCAATGCTATGGATTCCACCTTAGCGCGCGAAGTTGATTTGGCACATCGCCACAGCAATCCCTTAGCATTACTGATCGCGGATATTGATTACTTTAAGCGCGTCAACGACACTTACGGTCATTCAACAGGCGATGAGGTGATCCGCAGCGTGGCCGCAGCCATTACAGCCAGTGTGCGCAGCAGCGATATTGTATTTCGCTATGGCGGCGAGGAGTTTATGGTTCTATTGAGCAACACGCACAAAAAGGGCGCCCTGCTTTTAGCCGAACGCATCCGGCGCAAGGTTGAACTATCAACCCTGACATGTCTGGACAAGCCAGTACCCGCAACTATTAGCCTCGGTGTCGCGTGGCTGGAACTGAACGATACACATAGTTCCTTATTTGAGAAAGCCGACGCAGCACTCTATGCAGCTAAAACGGCGGGCAGAAATTGCGTTAAAGGCCAACTGACTACGTGACGCTATCCTCTGACTAGGCGAATTTTGCTTTCTACGCCTGCCCCAGGTAATCTGTCGGTCTAACTGTGCGCGTTGGTGCGACAAAAAAAGCCGATAAAACTATTTTCGCAGCTATTGCTAACAAGATGTCGAGGAGACCAAGCATGCATTTTTTGCGCGCCCTGTTATGCGGCCTAAGCCTTTGGCTACTTGCCCCGTTTTGCATGGCTCAAACGCCTGACGACGCAGCGCCTGCGCCTGAAGCAATCCAAGCTCCAGCCATGCCAGCCAAAGGTCTGTCTATGGTCCAAGTAGAAAAGAAACTCGGTGCGCCAAAAGAAAAGCAGCAGCCCGTCGGCAACCCGCCTATTACGCGCTGGGTCTATCCGGGTTATACGGTTTACTTCGAAAACTCACACGTCATTCATTCTGTCGTCGATAAAAAACGCTCGACGCCTTAAAACTTAGCTCAATTTTATGAACCGCTATTTACCCCCGGAGTGGGCACCGCAGAGTGCCGTCATGCTCACTTGGCCTCACGCCAGTAGCGATTGGCAGCCCTATTTAACCCATGTTGAACCCGTCTTTATAGAGATCGCACGCGAAGTCGCGTGCCGCGAACGGCTTATTATTGCCTGTCAGGATAACGCACACAGCGAGCACGTCAAAAATCTACTCCTTGCGCACAAGGTCTATCTACCCAAGATTGACATCTATGCCACCGACTCCAACGACACCTGGGCGCGCGATCACGGCCCCATTACCGTCCTCGAGTCCGGCCAACCCAAGCTCCTAGATTTTATCTTTAATGGCTGGGGCGGCAAGTTCAATGCCGATTTAGACAATCAAATCACGCAACGCTTACACGGTGCTCTCACCTTCGGCCGAACCCCGCTAGAAACAATCGATATGGTGTTAGAAGGCGGCAGCATCGACGTTGACGGCACAGGCACACTCCTCACTACCACCCGCTGCCTACTCGCGCCCACTCGTAACCCGACTATGACACAATCCCAAGTTGAGGACACACTTGGCGAATTGCTCGGCGTAAAACGCTTTTTATGGCTTGAAAACGGCTATTTGGCCGGAGACGATACTGACAGCCACATCGACACCTTGGCACGTTTTTGCGACCCTCATACCCTCTGCTATGTCGCCTGTGACGACCCCAGCGACGAACACTACGCGGAACTGAAAGCGATGGAGCAAGAGTTAAAAGCATTCCGCGATGCAAACAACAATCCATACCGTTTGGTGCCATTACCCTGGCCGAGTGCCAAATACGACAGCGAAGGCCATCGTCTGCCCGCCACGTATGCCAATTTTTTAATCATCAATGGTGCGGTGCTGGTGCCCACCTACGAAGACAGTAAAGACAATGAAGCACTAGCAAGTATCCGAAGCTGCTTCCCTGATCGCGAAGTCATCGGCATCCCTTGCCTACCGCTATTGGGGCTGCAGGGCTTTTTGCTTTGCGTCACAATCAAATTGGCCGCGCCCGTTAAAATAGTTTAGGGCACCTCTAATAATTCGTCATTCCCCGTCCACGCGGGAATGACGACGTAGCTTTTTCTCTAAAAAAGTCCGG
>JANPPH010000429.1:0-5509 GCA_031428395.1 Gammaproteobacteria bacterium | reverse complement strand
CTTCGGTGAGGCCGTACATTAAATACACCTGGGTTTTTGGCATTGCCGCGCGCAATTTTTCTAAGGTGGTTTGCGGCATAGCACCGCCGGAATTGGTCGCGTAGCGTAAATGCTGGTGGACGTGTTCAGGCCACGGCAACTCCGCAAGTTGAATCCACAGCGGAGGTACGGCGGCCAAGCCGGTGATGCCTTCCTCGGCAACCGCTTTAATCACATCACGCGCGAATAGATACTCCATAAGTACCGCGCAAGCGCCCGATAAAAATGCGGTAGTCAGTTGACTCAAACCATAGTCAAAGCTCAGCGGTAATACGCACAACAAGCGATCGCTGGCTCGATTTTGCAAATAACTCGCCACGCTTTTTGCGCCACCGGCAAGGTTACGATGCGACAGCACAACCCCTTTGGGTTTGCCGGTGCTGCCGGACGTATACAAAATGGCTGCCATGTCCTGATCAATGATGCGATGCGCAGTGCGGAATGTGGCGGTTTCGATGTCGGCAAATAACAACCAACGTTGGAGTGTCAGCGTCGGTAATGCGCTGGTGTCGCCAGAAGTCAAAATCACGCTATGCAAATCCGGGCAATCGGCAAAAACGGTCAATAATTGCGCGGCGCGTTCTGGTGAAGTAATTAAAATCCGAACATTGCAATCACGCAGGATATGCTGAACTTGCGCCGCCTTCAGAATTGGATTGATCGGCACCATCACCGCACCGGCCAACATAGTGGCGAACAGCGCGACAACGGTTTCAGGTTGCTTAGGCAAGTAAACTGCCACACGCGCTTGACGTTCTAAGCCATGCTGTATCAAACCGGCAGTAAAGCTTTCAATGCGGAGCGCTAACTGGGAGTAAGAAATAGAACTTTTGCGCCACGACATAGCAACGGCGTCGGGGTTACGCTCCGCTGCGTTGCGCAAAAATCCATGCGCGAATTCAAGCATGCGGATAGACAACCACGTCAGCTAATGAGAATGCCATAGTCCTCGCCCCCGCTTTCAAATAACACTTCCTCTTGATCAAGGGCTTAGGAAGCGTAGCTTAATCATATGATTAAAAAAGGAATTAGCCGCGTCTAAGGAGTACAAGAGTACCACTTTTTTGGATCAAGTGGCCAACGTAAGGCCTAAAGACTGCTCGCTGTGCGGGAAAGGCATATTTGAAAATCGGACGGGCAATAAAGCGAAGTGCACGAAGCAACAGGAAAATTCGATGTTGAATTCGGCGGGAACAAAACTAATTGATCGCACTTAATTGATTGCAGTGGTCGGGGTGATAGGATTTGAACCTACGGCCCCTGCCTCCCGAAGGCAGTGCTCTACCAGTCTGAGCTACACCCCGTATGCAAAGCAGGAAGATTAGCCTGAACAGGACTAATAAGTGCGGTTGACCGAAAATCTGGCCAGAGCGTACAGCGCCTCTTTATAAGGCGTGGCGGGCATATCGGAAATAGCCTCCGCGGCCTTGCGAGCCTCGTCCTGCGCCAGTTGGGCAGTGTACGCGATGGCTTGGGTGGATTCAATCGCTTTTGTCACCGCCGCCATATTTTCCCGACCCCCTTGTTCGATGGCATGGCGTATCACTGCAGTTTCCTCTGCTGTGCCATGCCGCATAGCATGGATTAACGGTAAAGTTGGCTTGCCTTCAGCCAAGTCATCGCCGATATTTTTGCCCATTTCTTCCGGCGAGGCGCTGTAATCCAGTACATCATCGATAAGTTGAAAAGCCGTGCCTAAGTGCATGCCATAGGTTGCCAATGCGGCTTCTTCCGTGGCGCTACGTTCAGTCAAAATGGCGCCAAGTTGGCTGGCGGCTTCAAAGAGTTTGGCGGTTTTAGAGCGAATAACATGCAGATAACGCTCCTCCGTGGTGTCGGCATCATTGCAATGCAACAGTTGCATGACTTCACCCTCCGCAATGGTATTGGTGGCATGGGCTAAAATGTCCATGACCCGCATATCGCGTACATCTACCATCATTTGGAAGGCGCGTGAATAAAGAAAATCGCCGACCAACACACTTGCCTGGTTGCCCCAAATCGAGTTAGCCGTTTGGCGGCCGCGTCGCAACTCGGACGCATCGACTACATCATCGTGCAAGAGCGTTGCAGTGTGAATAAATTCGATTATCGCGGCAAGGGCAATATGGTGTTGACCGCCATACCCATTGGCGCGGCTTGTTAACAAGACCAGCGCTGGACGTAAGCGTTTGCCGCCACTATTAATAATATAGTGGCCGAGCTGATTGATGAGGGCTACCTCGGATTGCAGGCGCGCACGAATAAGTTGGTCAACTTGAACCATATCCTGCGCAATCAAAGCCTGAACTTTCTCTAAATTCATGCGGTATAATTCTATGTATTGTTAGTTTGGTCGCCGGACGGCATTCAATCAATCGCCTTTTTACTCGTCTTTCGCACTATTGTGCGCACCGTTGGCAATATTAGAACCGGGCGTTTTTTGGACGATAAGCTAGCCATTGTAGAAGTGAGTAGCGATGAATGACAAGAGTTAATCTGTCTGAAGTGTGGATTAATTGGATTAAGCCTATGTAAAGGGTTTGACCGTGTTGGTAGTCTGCGTTAAAATCACTCGTTTTCGCACTCCCTTTACTTTTGTTAGGGGCGCGTAATATAAGGGCGTTTCTAAAAATTCGAATTTTCGTGGATTTTTAGAAACGCCCTGATGCTCGGCCCCTTTTTCGAACGCTGGAGAATTACTATGTACGCGGTCATCCAAAATGGTGGCAAGCAATATCGTGTCGTTGAAGGTGATGTCATCAAGGTCGAAAAAATCATGGCCGATGAAGGCAGCACGTTAAATATTGAACAAGTGTTGATGTTGGGCCAAGGCGCAGACGTTCAAGTAGGCGCGCCGTTTGTGCCGGGCGGCAAGGTTTCTGCGTTGGTCCAAAGCCACGGCCGAGGCGCTAAAATAAAAATCGTAAAATTCCGTCGCCGTAAGCACTATCAAAAAGAGCAAGGGCACCGCCAACATTACACTGAATTAAAAATCACTGGCATTTCAGCCGGTTGAATGAGGATTTACTGCAATGGCACATAAGAAAGCTGGCGGCAGTAGCCGCAACGGACGTGACTCCGAATCGAAACGCCTTGGCATTAAACGTTTTGGTGGAGAGTTAGTACCTTCGGGTAGCATTCTAATCAGGCAGCGTGGAACTGAATTCCGGCCTGGATTGAATGTTGGCATGGGTCGCGATCATACCTTGTTTGCTAAAATCGATGGCAAGGTTCACTTTAACGTGAAAGGTCCAAAAAACCACCGTTATATCAATATAGTGGCTGAGTAGTCGGTTATAGAATGGATTGAAAAATTCACTGAGTTTTTGGATCCATCTGTAGTGAAAAGTCTATCAAAAGCCCCGCAACGGGGCTTTTGTATTTTAAGCTTGGGCACGGTTTTAATTAATGAAATTCGTTGACGAAGCGACAATACGGGTCGAAGCCGGAGACGGCGGCAGTGGCTGCATGGGTTTTCGCCGGGAAAAATTTATTCCTTTTGGCGGGCCTGATGGTGGCGATGGTGGTGACGGTGGTAGTGTTTATCTGGTCGCGCAGCTTGGTTTGAGCACCTTAGTCGATTTCCGCCATGACCGGGTATTTCGCGCCCAGCGTGGTGAAAATGGGCAGGGGGCTAATTGCACCGGCAAGAGCGGTAAAGATGCATTCATCAATGTGCCGATCGGAACAATAGTTACCGATGCGCAAACCAATGAGGTGTTGGGCGACCTGACTGTGGCGGGGCAGCAACTGCTCGTTGCTCGTGGCGGTTTTCATGGTTTGGGTAACACCCGATTTAAGAGCAGTGTAAACCGAGCTCCTCGGCAATTTACGCGCGGCTCCAACGGTGATATCCGTGAATTGCATATGGAACTAAAGGTGTTGGCGGACGTGGGCCTACTAGGAATGCCCAACGCAGGGAAATCCACACTGATTCGCTCGGTGTCCGCCGCAAAGCCGAAAGTGGCTGACTATCCCTTTACCACGCTGTATCCCAATCTTGGCGTGGTCAGTGTTGAGCGCTATCGCAGTTTTGTGATGGCAGATATACCAGGCTTGGTGGAAGGCGCCGCCGAAGGGGCGGGCCTCGGTATGCAGTTTCTAAAGCACCTTACGCGTACACACTTATTGTTGCATCTCGTCGATGCGGCACCCTTAGGCGACGTGTCTGATCCCGTTGAGGACGTGCAGATCATTGCCGCAGAGCTTGAAAAATATAGTCCAGAGCTTGCCGCGCGGGAACGATGGTTGGTACTAAATAAAATCGATCTGATCCCAGAAGAAGATCGCGAAAAATATTGCAAAAAAATCGTAAAGCGCCTGAAGTGGCAAGGGCCGGTTTTCATTATCTCGGCGATAAAAAAAGAAGGCCTTAGAGAATTGACTGGGCGAATCATGGAATATATAGAACAGCAAAACGCTCAGGCTCTAGCGATGGCTGACAACGTCACAACTCCCCCCAGCGCCCATAGCTCCGAAGAACCCATTTCTGATAACTTCGAGCATGAAGAATAGGCAACAGCTAGGCCAGTCCCAACGGTGGGTAGTCAAGATCGGCAGCTCGTTGCTCACCAATCAAGGACGTGGCTTAGATCATGTCATGATTAAGCAATGGGTTGGTCAGTTTGCCCATTTGCGCGAAGGCAACGTCGCGGAATTAGTCTTAGTGTCATCCGGCGCCGTGGCAGAAGGCATGACCCGCTTAGGTTGGACTAAGCGTCCCGTGGCCTTGCATGAATTGCAGGCTGCCGCAGCCGTCGGCCAAATGGGTTTAGTGCAGGCCTATGAATCGTGTTTTCAAGAACATGGGCTACGTACCGCGCAGATTTTATTGACCCACGAAGACATCGCCGATCGGCAACGTTATCTCAATGCCCGCAGTACTCTCCAAACATTGTTAAAACTCGGCGTCATTCCGGTGGTGAATGAAAACGACACGGTGGCTGTGGACGAAATTCGCTTTGGCGATAACGATACGCTGGGCGCTTTAGTCGCCAATCTCGTGGAAGCCGATTTATTCGTTATTCTTACCGATCAAGACGGCATGTACGAAGCGGATCCTCGCACTCAGCCGCAAGCCAAGTTTATCCATGAGGCACAAGCGGGTGATGCGGCACTGGAAAAGATGGCGTCGGGCGGCGCGGCGGGCGCCTTGGGTCGCGGCGGCATGCTGACCAAAGTACGGGCAGCAAATTGGGCTGCCCGCTCCGGGACAGCCACCATTATCGCCAGCGGACGGGAACCTGAAGTTTTAGAAAAAATCCAACAAGGCAAAGAAATCGGAACCTTAATTTTCCCTGCGCAAGAGCCGTTGGCAGCACGCAAGCAATGGTTAGCCGGCCATTTACAAGTACGCGGCAAGGTCACGCTTGATGAAGGCGCGGTGCGCGTGTTGTTAGAGTCTGGGCGTAGTCTACTTCCCATTGGCGTCGTCAGTGTCGAGGGCAACTCCGCGCGTGGCGAGTTGGTGGTCTGCATTGGCCCAGAC
>JANPPH010000428.1:0-5961 GCA_031428395.1 Gammaproteobacteria bacterium | reverse complement strand
CCAAGAAGGTGCTGCGCTCAATACCACGGACTTGTTTTCCGTACATATTTTTTTCTTTGATAACATCGAACATATTGCACAACGTTTCGTCTTCGTCAGCGAGTAGGTCAAAATTAAGCTCATACTTGTCTTTGAACTTTTCGTGGGAGCTGACGTTATCGCGAGATACACCCAACACTACGGCATTCAATTTTTGAAAATCTGCAGCATGATCACGAAAATCTTGGCCTTCCAAGGTGCAACCAGGCGTATCGTCTTTGGGGTAGAAATATAGGACGACGGTTTTGCCTTGAAACTCTGATAATGAAACTGTTTTGCCGCCTGTCGAGGCCAACTTAAAATTCGGCACTTGGGTTCCTATTTCTATACCGCTCATTTCAACTCCTTTTTGATACGGCTAAATATCTACTGAACAGCTACCGTTTCACCGGCTCGATAATGCCATCCAGATTGAGTTCGTCGCAAAAATCCAAAAATTGGTCGCGCAATCCGGCGATAGAAAGGCTGGCGGGGATACCTACCACCATATGCACCGAAAACATCGGCGTGCCAGTGTGCGCAGCGGCGTAGCTACCCGTCTGCAAGTCTTCTATATTGATGCTGCGGCTGGAAAAAAAATTGGCCAGGCGGTGCACAACGCCAGGGTTGTCAATAGACACAACTTCGACAATATAAGGCAGCAGATTGGGTTGGACTTGGCGTTTTTCGGTGCGTTTGGTGATAATAGTCAGCCCTAAGCGCTCTTGCAGGCCGGGCAGATAATTCTCCATTTTGGCAACCATGTTCCAATTGCCTGATATTAGGACGATAATGGCGAATTCGCCGCCCAACACCGTCATTCGGCTATCGACAATATTGCAGCCACTTTCCAAAATGGCTTTCGATAGATCGTCGACAATGCCGGGCCGATCATTCCCAAGGGCCGAGACGACGAGATAGTTTTGCATCCTTTTTGTGTCCGAGTTCATTAAAAAAATTTATAATACGCGAGTTTCTAGGCGCTAGGAAAATTTTTGTTAGCCCGTTCAATGGGTCATTGTTAAACCCAGATTTTCCATTAGCCTCGTAGCGAGGGTGCGCAAGGTGCTGAAGAGGGGCGAGAAAAGATGCAAAACAGTCGGAGGCGTAGTCCCTCTACGGTGACAGATTGTTTTGCATCTTTTCTCGCGCAGATTCAGTGCGTTGTGCGGTCGCAGTAGAGTGCTAATGGAAAATTCGGGTTAAACGGGGCCCAACCTAAGCTGAGGGTATTGTTGCATGTTTCAAGGTAGCATCGTGGCTCTCGTAACGCCTATGCAGGCGGACGAGACGTTGGACATGGACAGCTTAAATCGATTGATCGAATTTCATATCGCCAACGGTACCGATGGGATCGTCGCGGTGGGAACCACCGGTGAATCAGCGACATTAAACGAACAAGAACATTGCGCACTAATCCGTCATGTCGTCGAAACGGTGAAAGGTCGAGTGCCTGTGATTGCCGGCACCGGCGCCAACTCCACCCGCGAAGCCATTGATCTGACTGCCTGCGCCAAAAAAGCAGGCGCCGATGCCTGTTTGCTTGTCACGCCTTACTACAATAAACCGACCCAGGAAGGGTTGTTTTTGCATCATAAGGCGATCGCCGAGGCAGTCGCCATCCCACAGATTTTATATAACGTTCCGGGCCGCACCGCGTGTGATATGTTGCCGGAGACGGTCGCGCGTTTATCTAAGGTGCCGCATATCATCGGCGTAAAAGAAGCGACGGGGGATCTCGCGCGCGTCACAGATATACTGGATCGTTGCAACAGCGAGTTTGTGCTTTACAGCGGCGATGATGCTACCGCTGCGGAGTTTATTCTGCTAGGAGGCAAAGGTTGTATTTCGGTTACAGCGAATGTCGCGCCCAAAGCAATGCACGAAATGTGTGCGGCAGCGTTAGCGGGAGACCGCGCACGAGCGCTGGAAATCAACGAGCGCTTGATGGGATTGCACCGCGACTTGTTCGTCGAAGCCAACCCCATTCCGGTAAAATGGGCACTGCATGAAATGGGCTTCATTCCGCCGGGAATTCGTTTACCACTCACTTTTTTATCCACTTGCTACCACCAAACGGTACGCAACGCGCTTGTCCGCGCGGGCGTCGTCTAAAGTTCCGTCCTAAGGTTATGTCTACCAATGCGTATTAGATCCAAATTGTTCGATAGTGGCCCCTTAAATTTTGCCCTTACCCTCACTCCTCCACGGCATGTCGGCCGCTCATGTTTTCTGGGTTTTGCGGTCATGTCAACATTGGTATTGGGCGGCTGCGCAACCGATTCCAACGAGTACCAAAAAAGTCCTATTGTCCGCCCTCTCGAAGTTCCGCCAGATTTGATTACTCCCGGTCCCGGCAGTGAATTAGTGCCCCTCGATGCATCGGTAGAAGAAGCCGCAACCTTTTCCGCCTACAATAAAAGCTTAAAGGGCGAGGCGTTGCCAACTGATTCAAGCCCGGCGAAGGCCATGTCTGACGAACGTGTGAGCCTAGGCAAAGAGGGAGCGCAGCGCTGGCTGATTGTGAAGGCGCCGGTTGCTGAGATTTGGCCTAAAGCGCGCAATTTTTGGCTGGAAAACGGCTACACACTCAAGCGTGAGCTACCCAACCTCGGGCTAATCGAAACGGAGTGGACGGACAGCAAAAAAGGGGCACCACTGTCGTCCGTGCTACGTAAAGCGTTCGATGCATTGTATGCCTCGTCAACGCGGGACAAGTACACCCTTATTCTAGGACCGGGCGTGAACGCCGCAACGACCGAAATTTTTATCGGGCATAAAGGCATGCAACAGATAAACATCAACGACACCGCCAACTGGGTTGCGCGCCCAAGCGAGCCGGTGTTGGAACTTGAGATGCTCAAACGGCTGGCGGTGTTTTTAGGTGCGGATGAAAAGCAAGCTAAGGAGTTGCTGTTAGCAAATGAGGCGGCCAATCCCGCTGAGTTAGTCAAAAATAACACCGAGGTTGCGATTCAAATGCGGGAAGATTTTGCCCGTGCGTGGCGACGCATAACGTTGGTTCTAAGCCGCACTGGTTTAGATATCGAAGATGTCGATCGCTCTCAAGGTATTTTTTACTTAAGTGGCAATTTAGCGCCTAAGCAGGAACAACCAGGTTTCTGGGCTCGCGTGTTCCCAAGCGATTCAGCACCGAAAAGCCAAATTCAATTACATGTAAAAGATCAGGGCGCAACCACGCGCGTCACGCTACTCGATGACCATGGCAAAATCGACAATTCCGAAATCGCCGCCCAATTTTTGTCAACGTTGACGGAGCAGTTGAATCTGCGCGAGGGTGTTAAAGCAAAATAAGTAGGGCTTAAAACAGAGGCCAAAAGGTCGATTTCAGCATCATTTTTAGGCTAAGGCGTCTAGTAAAGGCGCTTCTCGATATTGAATCAGGAGACGATAGGTGGAAAAGCTTAGTGAACTTTATTCGGGTAAGGCCAAAACAGTTTTTACAACATCTGACCCCGACCGACTGATACTCTTTTTTCGTAACGACACCTCAGCGTTCGATGGCCAAAAAATCGAGCAGTTGGCGCGCAAGGGCGCGGTCAACAACCAATTCAACGCGTTCATCATGGGTAAACTTGAAGAAGGTGGCGTTCCTACCCATTTTGAACGGCTGCATTCTGATTCAGAATCCATCGTGAAAAAGTTGCAAATGATTCCAGTCGAGTGTGTCGTGCGCAACATTACGGCGGGAAGTCTGTGCAAGCGATTAGGCATACCGGAAGGGGAAAATTTAAGTCCGCCGATTTTTGAGTTTTTCCTTAAAAACGATGCCCTGCACGATCCTATGATAAATGATTTCCATATTCGCTCGTTCGGCTGGGCTACAGATGCCGAGGTGGCGAGCATGAAGGAACTCACGTTCCGCGCCAACGACGTGCTTAAAAAATTATTCCAGAAAGTCGGTTTGCTGTTAGTGGACTACAAGTTAGAGTTTGGGCGTTTTCAGGGTGAAATTGTGCTGGGCGATGAATTCACGCCTGATGGCTGCCGTTTGTGGGATGCGGAAACCCGCAAGAAGCTGGATAAAGATCGGTTTCGCCAAGGTTTAGGCGGCGTCGTCGAGGCATATGAAGAAGTTGCGCGGCGCTTGGGTATTACAATTTCTGCTTGAGTTGCTATCCCCTACCCTCGTATGTCGGTAGGCCGAAATTCAGTGAACGTAGGGAGTGCCCTTAAAATTATCGTTTTAGCTCAACCATGAGGATGCCCATGCTAATTTTGCGCGGCGGCCCGGCGTTATCTTCTTTTCGCCTGCAAAAACTGCTTCGTGCAGTGCAGAAGTGTGCACCTCGAATCGCACACATCGATGCCCAACAAATGTTTTTTGCCGAGACCGAACAGCACTTAACCGACGTTGAGCAAGCCTTACTCAAAAAGCTTGTCGATGCTGTCGCCGACTCGGAGCCCAACGGTGAATTAATTTTGGTCGCACCCAGGCTTGGAACGCGCTCGCCCTGGTCGAGCAAGGCGACGGATATTGCGCATAATTGTGGACTTATTAACGTCCATCGCCTAGAACGCGGTACAGCTTATTATTGCCAAACTGTGGATGGGCAAGCCTTAGGCGACCACGAGCGCTTCCAGATCGCAACCTTGTTACATGACCGCATGACCGAAAGCGTGTTTGCTAACCTGGATGAGGCCGAGGGCTTGTTTGCGCACGCCCAAGCCATGCCGATGCGTAGCATAGATATTTTAAACGGCCGACGCGAAGCACTTGCGATGGCCAATCGTGAGATGGGTTTGGCGCTCGCTGATGACGAAATTGATTATCTCGTCGACAATTTTTTAGCGCTGCGGCGCAATCCGACTGATGTGGAATTGATGATGTTTGCGCAAGCGAACTCTGAGCATTGTCGGCATAAGATTTTTAATGCCGATTGGATCATCGATGGCAAGGCGCAAGACAAATCACTGTTCGCAATGATTCGCAACACTTACACCGCACACCCGAACGACATCCTTTCTGCTTACCGCGACAATGCCGCAGTCATAAATGGCGCACCAACGAGTTGGTTTGTGCCGGATGCCACCGATCAGCAGTATCGATATTTCCAAGACGATGCGCCCATCGTAATTAAAGTTGAAACCCATAACCATCCCACCGCCATATCGCCCTTCCCAGGCGCGGCAACCGGATCTGGCGGCGAAATTCGCGATGGCGGCGCCACTGGCAGAGGTTCCAAACCCAAGGCGGGCTTAGTCGGTTTCTCCGTGTCAAACCTCAAATTGCCTGGTGCCATACAGCCGTGGGAGACCAATTTTGGCAAACCCGAACGCATTGCCTCGGCACTCGATATTATGCTTGAGGCGCCCATTGGCGCAGCGTCATTCAACAATGAATTTGGCCGGCCGACGATTTGCGGCTATTTCCGTACCTATGAAGAACGTGTGCCCGGGCCAACTGGCATGGAATTACGCGGTTACCATAAACCAATAATGCTGGCGGGCGGTTTGGGCAACATGCGCACGCAACATGTAGCGAAAGATCGCATACCGCCACAAGCGCAGTTAGTGGTGCTAGGCGGCCCCTCCATGTTGATTGGCTTGGGTGGCGGCGCGGCCTCTTCGGTCGCTTCTGGCACGAGCAGTGCTGCGCTGGATTTTGCCTCCGTACAACGCGGCAATCCCGAAATGCAGCGGCGTTGTCAGGAAGTGATAGACCGTTGCTGGCAGCAAGGCGAGCACAACCCCATTGTTTCAATTCACGACGTCGGCGCTGGCGGTATTTCTAACGCACTGCCTGAATTAGTGCGCGAAAGTGCGCGCGGAGGACGCTTCGAGCTACGCACGATTCCTTGTGACGACCCTAGCCTGTCGCCCATGGAGCTGTGGTGTAACGAGGCCCAGGAACGCTACGTCCTCGCGATACAACCCGAAAGCATGGATGCCTTTCGCGCTATTTGCGAGCGTGAGCGCTGC
>JANPPH010000427.1:0-4740 GCA_031428395.1 Gammaproteobacteria bacterium | reverse complement strand
GTGCCGCAAGGCTGTTGGCCGTCGGAAGGCGGCGTCAGCACCGCGGCACTAAAACTACTGGGGGAGCACGGTGTGCGTTGGGTCGCAACCGGTGAGCAAGTACTGCGCAATAGTTTAATGCTGTCAGGGTTGATTAAGAATCTCCCCAAGGAGCAAGGTCAGCATCGCGTCTACGAAGTGCCCGATACTAACGTGGCCTGCTTCTTTCGAAACGACGGGTTGTCCGACTTAATTGGTTTCACCTATCAAACGTGGCACGCCGACGATGCGATCGCCAACCTGATCCATCATTTGGAAAATATTGCCACCTCTTGCCCAAACCACTCAGATACTGTTGTCACCATCATGCTCGATGGTGAAAATGCCTGGGAAAGTTATCCAGAGAACGGCTATTATTTTCTAAGGGCATTGTATGAACGGTTGGCAGCGCATCCTAAGATTCACCTAACGACGTTTTCCGAATGTCTTGATGCAGGCGTGGCGTCTTATGAATTGCCGCGCTTAGTGGCAGGAAGCTGGGTCTATGGCACTTTCTCAACGTGGATAGGCAACACTGACAAGAATCGCGCCTGGGAAATGTTGTCGGAAGCCAAGCGCCGTTATGACGTTGCGATGGGTAGTAAGCGTTATACGGCGACTCAGCGCACGCTCTTGGAGCGCCAACTAGCGATATGCGAAGGTTCAGATTGGTTTTGGTGGTTCGGTGATTACAACCCGGCGGAAGCGGTCAGCGATTTCGAGCGCTTGTTTCGCCTCCACTTAGCCAATCTTTATCAGTTACTCGGCGAGGAGCCGCCCGAATATCTGTCGCACGTGTTTGCGCACGGCGGCGGTACGCCGCAATCGGGTGGCGTGATGCGGCGCGGTACCGAGTCGTCGGATGAGTAGCGGCTTCACACTCCGTCCGCTTTGGATTCGTCAGAGGCAGTTTCGCGTTGGAAGTTAAATTAGCGTGGCGCTCGCTTGTTTCACTGCTGGGCAACCCATACACGCTAATATCTAACGGAACGCATCTGCGATGCCTAGCATAGACTCAAGGAACGAGCCCAGACCTGCCTCGCCGCTCGATCATCGTCGCGCTGGGATTCTATTGCATCCTACGTCATTACCGGGCCACGGCGAAAACGGCGAACTTGGTGCTGAAGCCTACCGCTTTATCGACTTTCTTGCGCAAAGTGGTTTGTCAGTGTGGCAAACCTTGCCGCTCGGCCCGACACACGGTGATCGCTCACCCTATCAATGTTTGTCGGTTCATGCAGGCAACCCGCTGTTAATTAGCTGCGATACCTTGGCGAGTAAAGGCTGGCTTGACCGTGCTGCCGTACAGCACCCGCCCGCGCAACGACGCGCTGTGCTGGAGCAAGCGCAACGAGGATTTTACGAACATGCTTCCGATGCAGACCGCCATGCTTACGATACCTTCAAGCAGCAACAACACTATTGGCTGGAAGATTACGCGCTCTACGTGGCCGTGCGCGAGGACAACCGCAGCCTGCCGTGGTGGGAATGGCCGCAACCGTTACGCGATCGCCAGCAAAGCGCCATTGCCGATGCCTATCAACGCTTAGGAGTCGCTATCGAAGCGGTGCGTTTAGAACAATTTATATTTTTTGACCAGTGGCAATCTTTAAGACGTTACGCTAACGAGAAGGGCATTTGGATATTTGGTGACATGCCTATTTTCGTTGCTCACGACAGCGTTGATGTGTGGGCAAGCCGCGATCAATTCGCGCTCGATGCCGAGGGCCACGCCAAGGTTGTCGCCGGGGTACCGCCAGATTACTTCTCCGAGACAGGACAACGTTGGGGCAATCCACATTACGACTGGGAGCGCATGCATGCCGATGGTTTTAGCTGGTGGATTCAACGTGTGCAAAGTCAGCTTGCCCTCTTTGATATTATTCGCATAGATCATTTCCGTGGCTTTGAGTCCTATTGGGAAATTCCAGCCGATTCCACCACCGCTATTCATGGCCGCTGGGTAAAGGCCCCTGGCGATGAGCTGTTCCACACTCTACACGCACGTTTCAATCCTTTGCCGTTGGTCGCCGAAGATCTCGGCATTATCACAGATGAAGTTACCGCGCTGCGGCGGGCGTATAGTTTGCCGGGGATGAAAGTGCTGCAATTCGCTTTTGGTGGCGATGCAAAAAATCCCTATCTACCACATAACCACGAACCTAATTATGTCGTCTACACAGGCACCCACGACAACGACACTACCCTCGGTTGGTTCCGTTCTCAAAGCGTGGCGGCCAAAAATGACATCCTCGATTATTTAGCTAAGCCCCAAGAAGAAATGCCTTGGCCTCTGATCCGCAGCGCCTTGGCATCGCCCGCTCGTCTCGCCATGATTCCTATGCAAGATGTGTTAATGCTCGACTCAGAACACCGCATGAACCGACCGGGTGTGGCCGAAGAAAATTGGTCTTGGCGATTTGAGTGGCAACAGGTTCCGGGGGATTTAGCGGAGTGGTTGCGGCATTTGGCGGCGCTTTATGGGCGCTAAGAGTGCTGTTAGGAATAGAGTTTTTCTGCTTCTGCGCAATCAGAGTTTCTAATCAGTCAGCCATTGGGCGCATTTCCGGAAAAAACGTCAAGGATAAGTGAGTGTCAGACCATGGCACCGGAACCCTTACGGTAAATCCCACTAAGGGCAGCCTATGTTTTCGACGCACGAAGCCCAACTACCTTACAGGCGATGGAATCAAAGCGATGGAAAGCTGCCCACGTTGTGGATGAGCAATTTCTAATGTGGTGCCGGAAGAGAGAATCGAACTCTCACGATGTTTCCATCACGGGATTTTGAGTCCCGCGCGTCTACCTGTTCCGCCATCCCGGCAATCGAGAAAAGAGGCAGCAAAGCCGGTTAGTATAATGGGTTGTCGTCGGATCTGGCAAGTCAAAGCCTTATCCAATATGAAATGAGTCTGAAGGGGTGGGTGTATTTCTAACATGAAATGAGTCTGGAGCGGGACTGGGTTCCGGTCATGATGGGGGATGAATACCATCATGAAACTCGAAGATGTAACGACCGTTGATCAACTGACGGATTTTCTGTCAGGCACCCAAGCGGTGGCCTTTTTGGTCCTTGGCGACAAAGATACGCGTTACCGCTGGCTGCTGGGTGAGCTGATCAAGTTCCGGTATCAGACACTCTCCCGGGGGGGCAAGGGCGTGGTGGTCAGGTACCTGATGAAGGTCAGTAACTATTCCCGCCAACAGATCACCCGGCTGATCCAGCAGTACCGCAAGACCGGCACGCTCAAGCGTCGTCAGCGAACCGTAGCTGGATTTGCACAGCACTACACGCCAGGGGATATCCGCCTGCTGGCGGCGATGGATGAGCGCCATGACACGCCCTGCGGACCGGCCGTCAAGAAGCTGTGTGAGCGGGCCTATGAGGTCTTTGGTGAGACCGGCTACGCGCGCTTGGCCGCCATCTCGGTCAGCCACCTCTACAACTTGAGAAAGTCCACCCCCTACACACGTCTTCGGCGTCACATCGAGAAGACCCGGCCAACGCGCTCGGTAATCGGCGAACGGCGCAAGCCAACGCCCAACGGACAACCCGGCTATATTCGTGTTGACACTGTACACCAAGGGGATTTAGACAAACACAAAGGCGTCTACCACATAAACGCCGTCGATGAGGTCACGCAGTTTGAGGTGATCTGTACGGTGGAGAAAATCAGCGAATGTTACCTCCTACCGGTCTTGGAGCAGCTGCTGGATACCTTCCCCTTCAAGATACTCAGTTTTCACTCCGACAACGGCTCGGAATACATCAACAAACGGGTCGCCGAACTGCTGGAAAAACTCCTGATCGAATTCACCAAGTCGCGCTCACGGCATTCCAACGACAACGCCCTGGCGGAAAGCAAGAACGGAGCGGTGGTCAGAAAAATATTTGGTTACAGCCATATCCCGCAGCGCTGGGCGCAGCTCATCAATGACTTTAATCAGCAGCACTTGAACCCCTATATCAACTTCCACCGCCCCTGCTTTTTCCCTGAAACCCGCACCGACGACAAGGGCAAACAACGCAAGGTCTATCGCTATGAAAATATGATGACGCCCTATGACAAACTCAAATCACTGCCCAACGCCAAAGATTATTTGAAACCCGGCGAAAGCTTTGCAATACTCGACGATGTCGCTTGCCAGATCAGCGACAACCAGGCGGCGGACCAACTCCAAAAGGCCCGCCAAAAACTCTTTAAAACCATTCATGAACGGACACTGAAAACCAGCTAACAGACCCTCCTCTCACCAGATATTCAGACTCATTTATGGATTGGAAAATACTTATGCACACTGGTTGTATTAATTGGTCTTACAACCGGGATCTGTGTTATCGCGCGAGCGGTTTGCTTGGTTAGCGTTAAGGTGTCCACCACCGGTTTACGTGAAGACCAGGCCCATGCTCCCATTGTCTCAAGTGCGCTCCACCGATTGTTGTTGGTAGTAGTTCCCCAAGCTGCAAGAATAATCCCTTTGGCTAGACCGTTCCAATTCGTGTCTTTTTTTAACGTTTGAGCCCACTCAAACGCATTCTGTTGGTCGTACCAGGTTGTTCCCATGCTGTCGAAACCGCGGCCGGTACTGTGCTGCATATTCGCATTCATCCAGCCCAGTTCACCTGGCTGATAGTTCCAGTGGGATAAGATCAGGCCTTTGTCGTTAGGAAGTAGATCGATAAGATGGCGCGTATCCAAAGCCGCCGCGTTTTGATGCAAA
>JANPPH010000426.1:0-3729 GCA_031428395.1 Gammaproteobacteria bacterium | reverse complement strand
TCACGCGCTTTAGGAACCATGAAACTGATCCCAAGCAGTTGTGCGCCACGAAAGACGTCGAATAACTGAAATTGTACGCGGAATTCGGCCCCTACCGCCCTGACTTGCCCAATCACTAAGCTTTCCGCACCCAGCGCTTTCCAGTCCGGAAAACGCACCGCAGTACCTTCAGTTGGGCGCGAGAGAAAATCTTTTTGGGGTAACGGGGAAAAACGACCACTGCGGTTTAAATCGTTCGCAATAATTTGGGCGATATCTTCAGGAGCTGAAGCGCCAGAACCTTCCCAGCCAAAGGGCACGATGGCAATCGGGGCAGCGCCCTGCACGCCTTCGGTGATTTCAATTTGCAGCACTGCGTTGGCGTTGTTAGTCGCTAGCAGAAAACCTACGATGATAAGCAGAATATGTCGGGCAAACGTTGACATCTCAATCACTCGGGTTTAAAGGTAATCACTATGTCTCGATCAAATATCGATGGATCAGGGGGTGGCGGCAACGGTGACGCCTTAATCACAGCTGCTTCAATGGAACGCTGAAAAGCTGCATCACTGTTATTGCAGGCCGTGATAGTAACATTAATCACGTCTCCGCCGGGTATTTGTTGTACGCGCACATCGCATTTCAAGCCCGGCTGGGAGCCCTCGGGTTTGCGCCAACTGCGCTTCACTTTTTGCTCAATTGCACTTTTCCATTGCTGTAAAAGAGAGTTTCTCTGGCGATCGGTCATCTGATCACGCGCACCCTCTTCCGCGGCCATTTGCTGCTTTAACGCCTCTTCATCCTCGCGACGTCTTTTCTCGTCCTCTTCGCGTTGCTTGCGCTGTTGTTCTTCTATTTTACGTTTGGCTTCGGCATCCGCCAAGCGTTTTTGTTCCTCAACACGCGTCTGCTCTTCCTGCTGCTTTTTCTCTTGCTCTTTTTTTAATTTGGCAGCACTTAATTGTTCGGCCTCAAGGTTTTTTTGTTGCACGACTTCTTCCTTGCGCTGCTGCTCCTCAACGTTGCGTTGCTCTTCGACTTTGCGCCGTTCCTCTATCTTTCTCTGCTTCTCGATATCGGGTTTTGGCGTTTTCTCAGGTTGTTGTTGTGGCGTTGGATCCGGCGCGGGTGCTGGTGGTGGCTTGCGCGATTCTGGCTGGCTGGGTCGTTTCTCGTTGACGAATACGGCATTGACAACGTTGCTCTGCACTTTCTCAGGAGCGGTATTCCAGTCGAAACTAAACACTAGCATGACGACAAAGGCAAGGTGCACCAATACCGCGAAAGTGAACGTTCCGATGTTACGTGTAATCTTGCCCACAATACTCTACAAACTGTCCATCAGCGGCGCTTAGTCGGGGGCGGATCGGTCAACATACCGATACTCGGTGCGCCAGCCTGCTGCAACAAAACCATTGCCGCGACGACGCGACCGTAATCGACTTTTTTGTCACCACGAATTAGCACTGGTGTCCCAGGCTGATGCTTCAGAACCGCTGCGACGCGCTTTACTAACACATCTGGATCGATGGGTTTATCAGGCTTCTCACCCACGTTCAAATAAAAATCGCCAGAGCGATCGATACTTACTACTAGCGGATCCTTTTGTTTGCTCTCGATGGGATCGGAAGGCGCTTGTGGCAAGTCAACGTTAATCCCTTGCGAAAGCAACGGTGCAGTAATCATAAAGATCACCAACAGCACGAGCATCACATCGATGTAGGGCACAACGTTAATTTCGGACATGGGTTTTTTTCGGACGCGTGCGCGAGCCATAATATTATCTCTTAGCGCCCGTCGTCCGGCGCTTGACGCTGCAAGATAGTCGAAAATTCTTCCACAAAGGTATCGTAGCGATTAATCAGGCGCTCGGACTCGGTTGAAAATCGGTTGTACGCCACTACCGCAGGGATAGCCGCAAATAAGCCCATGGCCGTTGCCACCAACGCCTCCGCGATACCTGGCGCCACCATTGCTAAGGTCGCCTGACTGACATTTCCCAAGGCACGAAACGAGTTCATGATGCCCCATACTGTGCCAAACAAACCCACGTAAGGGCTGGTTGAACCAACGGTTGCAAGAAAGGATAGATGCGTTTCTAGACTATCAATCTCGCGACTTAGTTCCACTCGCATCGCACGCTGCGCACCCTGTAATACAACTTGATGGTCGATTCCAGGCTGTTTACGCAAGCGCACAAACTCTTTGAATCCCGCCTCAAAAATGCCCTCCATGCCACCGGCGTCGCGGGCGCGGGCACTGATCTGCTTGTAGAAGGCGCTTAGGTCGCTGCCCGACCAAAACCGCGATTCAAAATTAATCGCCGCTTTACGCGCCGTTTTTAACGCCAACCATTTGCGGAATATTAAATTCCAGGAGATCAATGATGCTATCAGTAACAGCAACATCACTCCCTGCACTAAAGGGCTCGCCCCAAGGACAAGATTCGCCAGCGATAAATCAGCCGTCACAGAATGTTACTCCTAAAAAATTAAATCCGGCAAAGCGCGTGGGCGCATAGTCTGCGCATCCAGGCACACAATTTTTACCAGACCTTTGCTCAATGCTTTTTGATTGTTGATGGTTGGCTCTGCCGTCGCATCGCTACGCACGATCACTTGTTCAAAAATAACGCTCGCCTTGCGGCGCTCCGCAACGTCGGCGCTTACCCATAAATAGTCATTAAACCGGGCGGGACGCAGATAATCAACTGTAATAGAATGGACGGCAAAGATGATGCCCTGTGTCTGCTGCAAATAATCTTGCTCTATGCCCTTCGCGCGCAATGATTCTGTGCGGGCACGTTCCATGAATTTCAAGTAATTGGCGTGATAGACGACACCGCCACTATCGGTATCTTCGTAATAGACACGCACAGGCCAAATAAATACGCTCATGCGAGACAGGAGACAAACAAGCTCAGCGTTTAACCTAAAAAAGGCAGTTGGAATCGTAGCGAGGGCGCTTAAGATGTTGAAGCTGGAATATTTTTTTGTTAAATTTTGGCGAAGCCGTAGCCACCCCTACGGTGAGCCAAAATTTAACAAAAAAATCTTGCAGATTCAGCATATTAAACGTCCGCAGTAGATTCCAACTGCCTTTTTCAGGTTTAATCTTCATTAGAACAAGTCCTTGGTCGCAACACCGTCCGTCCTTGGCGACGCCAGACCGAAATGCTCGTAGGCATGGCGAGTCGCCACTCTACCACGCAGTGTACGCATAATGAACCCCTGCTGTATAAGAAATGGCTCTAGCACATCTTCAATGGTGCCGGCCTCCTCGCCGATGGCGGCTGCCAAATTATCGAGCCCGACCGGGCCACCGTCAAATTTCTCAATAATGGTGAGTAAGAGCTTGCGGTCTTGCATGTCGAAGCCGTGAGCATCCACATCCAATAGGGCAAGCGCCATTTCTGCGACACTATTTGAAATTCGTCCATCCGCTTTGACTTGGGCGAAATCACGCACGCGGCGCAATAAGCGATTAGCGATGCGCGGTGTGCCGCGTGAGCGTTGCGCAATCTCTCGTGCGCCAGCGGTGTCGATGGGTACATTTAGGATGCGTGCGGAACGCTCGACGATGAACGCCAAATCCTCAACGTTGTAAAATTCCAGGCGCTGCACAATGCCGAAACGGTCACGTAAGGGCGAGGTTAGCAAACCGGCGCGGGTCGTTGCGCCAATCAAGGTAAACGGTGGCAAGTCCAACTTTATCGAGCGGGCGGATGGGCCTTCGCCAATCATGATATCA
>JANPPH010000425.1:0-5623 GCA_031428395.1 Gammaproteobacteria bacterium | reverse complement strand
CCCAGATTTTCCATTAGCACTCTACTGCGGCCGCACAAAGCACTGAATCTGCGCGAGAAAAGATGAAAAACAGCCTGTCACCGTAAAGTAACTACGCCTCCGACTGTTTTTCATCTTTTCTCGCCCATCTTCAGTACCTTGCGCACCCTCGCTACGAGGCTAATGGAAAATCTGGGTCTAATTTATATAAACCGATGGAAGTGTATCGGGAAGCAAGGGGAAAACTTAACAAGGTTTTTGTGATCAATCACGCATTGTTTCGGCGTGTTGGTAATCCAAAGTGGTATTGATGTTAATAAAGGCTGAAGTTTGATCTGAAAAATCCGTCACAATATGGCGTTGCGACATTACCCATAACTCAACTTTTCGGTCCTGCATGAGATAATCTTGCAGCGATAGGATTAGGCTTTTCTTAAGCAGTAAAAACAAAGGTTGCAGGCGTTGCCCGTCGTGGGCGACGGCAAGGTCGACGTTATTTTGTTCTAAGGATGTCAATAGACGGATGCCAAGATCAGCGGGAAGAAACGGTGAATCGCAGGGTGCGGTCAACGCATAATCGGTGGTTATGGCCGATAGCGTGCTTGCGATACCAGCGAGCGGCCCGTGCAGCCCGGCAGCATCGCTTATAACCGGGAAACCATAACGTGCATAGAAATCCAGATTGCGGTTGGCGTTAATAATCAGGGCGTCGGTCTGCGGACGCAAGGCATTGATGACGTATTCGATCAGCGGTTTGCCGTGTAGCTCGAGCAAGCCCTTGTCGACGCCGCCAAAACGCCTGCCTTGACCGCCTGCTAGAATAATTCCGGTGATGCCTTGCGGCATTACGCTAAGAGCTCGTTAAAGCTGATGAACGACACAGGTTGACCGCGTGTCACCGTTTCGCCTTCATTGATGCACACTAAACCGCTCGCCCAGGTGGTGGAAGTGAGCACGCCTGAGCCTTGATGGGGATAGATGACGACTTCGCCTTTTTCATTCAAGCGAGCGCGCAGATATTCGCGCCGATTGCCTGGCTTGGGCCATTCAAATCCAGCAGGCACTTGCCAATGCGCAACCTCGGTATTCGCAAGCCCTTGGCGAGCGCAAATGTAAGCACGCGCAAACAGGCAGAAGGTAACGAATACTGAGACGGGATTGCCGGGCAAGCCTAAAAAAGGTGTATCGCCAATCCTGCCAAATGCAAGGGGTTTACCGGGTTTTACGGCGATGCGCCACAATTGTAGTTCCCCAAGCGCCTCAACCGCATGACGTACGTGATCTTCTTCGCCGACGGAGACACCTCCGCTGCTTAGAATTAAATCACAATCAGGACGTGCCAGTGTCAGCGCGTTCTCAACGGTTTGACGATTATCGGCAAGACTGCCACCGTCGCGAACCTCACAACCTAGTGTTTGCAACAATCCCGTTAAGGTGTGGTGGTTGGAATTGTAAATTTTGCCCGGCGCTAACGCCTGGCCCGGTGCAACCAATTCGTCACCGGTCGAAAACAAGGTGACGCGTAAACGGCGATAGACAGCAAAATGGGCAATGCCTACGGACGCTGCAAGGCCTAAATGCTGCGGATGCAATTTGATGCCAGGCACGAGGATTTCGCTGCCTGCTAAAATGTCTTCTCCCTGACGACGGATGAATTGCCCCGGCTTAATCGGACCCTGTAAGACAACAATGTTGCCATCTGTCCGGGTATTTTCTTGCATAACGATGGCATCGGCGCCGGATGGGATGGGAGCGCCGGTAAAAATACGGGCAGCGGTGCCGGGCAACAGTGGCGGTGGCGCTTGGCCGGCGGCAATGCGCTGGGAAATTTCAAGGCGCGTAGCGGTTGGATTAATATCGCCGCTACGGACAGCGTAACCATCCATTGCGCTGTTATCCGTGGGCGGTACGTTAACGGTCGCGGTTATGCTGCGTGCTAATACGCGGCCTAATGCCTCTGCAATGGCGACTTGCTCGATATCTTGGATTGGCGTGGCGTGTTGTAACAGCAGAGCTAGCGCAGCATCAACCGTGAGTAGGCGCTCGCGGTCGGAATAACAAGGATCGCTCATTGACGGTGGGATCAGTGTGGACGCAGGCGCGGCATAAGCTCAACGAAGTTGCAGGGTCGATTGAGACTATCGAGTTGGAAACGCAATATTGCATCCCACGCAGTGCGACAGGCGCCAGTCGAGCCGGGTAAGCAAAAAATAAATGTGCCATTAGCGATGCCACCCAACGCTCGCGACTGTATTGTGGATGTCTCAACATCTTTTAATGATACTGTCCGAAATAACTCACCGAACCCTTCGATTTCTTTATCCAGTAATGGCTTCACAGCCTCCGGTGTCACATCGCGGAAGGTGATGCCAGTGCCACCGTTGATGAGCACCACATCGGTTTGCGGATCAGCGATCCAGCGCGATAGCACAGCGCGAATCTGATAGACATCGTCAGTCACAATCCTTTTTTCTGCCAATTGATGTCCCGCTTCTTGCAGTCGGCTAACCAACGTTTGACCGGAGGTATCGCTTGCTTCGGTGCGGGTGTCGGAGACGGTTAACACCGCGATATTAACGGGGATGAATGTGTCAGAGGATTGCTTGGCCATAAATATCTCAGTGGTGAAAAGATGGCGACAAATGTTTGCTGGCGTGTCGCCAAGCTTACGTCGATTATAGGGAAAATGCGCCTCCTTCGCAGCCAAAACTTTTTTGTGACGAATGTTAGTCAACCCAGCCCCGTTCTTGGTGGAATTCCTCAATCGCCAACTCAGGGTACGTTTCATACTGGGCACCTTTGGTCAGTATGGGATACCAAGCCACTTTGCTGCGGATAAATAGGTGAACTTGCTCAGAACATAAAGGCAAGGGCGTGTCGATGGCGGCGGCATTGGGCCAAATATCCTCTGGCCATTGTGCGTCGAGGATAAAAAGGTGCGAGCCGCATTCGCGGCAGAAGTGACGATCTGCGGAAATGGCGCGATAGCTTTTTAGCACATCGTGGCCTTGCAACAACGTAAAGTCAATTTTACGTGCTTTGATGTTGCAGGCAAAGGCAGAGCCATTGGTTTTGCGGCAGATCTCACAAAAGCACCATTGGTAGGGGTAATAAAAACTCGAGGTCAGTTGAAAGCGGACTTGTTGGCAGTGACAGGAACCGTGGAGCAGCATCGTAAGAGCCTTTTTTACTATGAAATAAACTGTCGTTCCCGCGTAGGTGGGAATGACAGTTCTCTATTCCTAAACCGCAAGTACCTCAGGTTGAACGCTGTGAGAGCGTTGCCAAAGGGGTGCCGGTCTATAAACATGAAACGTCAGATCACTTAGTAAAAACCAAGTCATGCGTAACGACCTCCAGCACGCTTACGCTTCAGTTATACTAGGCCGTTTTACTGTTCGTAGCGACCTATGTTCGATAAATTTCAGCCTGGCCTCAATACTTCTCGCGATATCACTGTTCTGGTAGTGCTCCTACTGGTTACTTTTGGCCTAAATTTAGCCATCCCGCGTGATGTGTGGGTGCAAGATGAGGCGCGCTACGGTGAAGTCGTGCGCGAAATGTTAGCGTCGGGGCAGTGGCTGGTGGCACACCTGAATGGCCATCCTTATCCTGATAAGCCGCCGTTGTACTTTTGGCTAGTCGCGATGCTTGGCGGTGTGATCGGGCACGGTGAAATGGCTTTTAGGTTGGTGTCGTTTTTATCAACGGCTATCGCCATGGGCGGCGTTTACTTGACTGCACGAGCATTAGCTGGCGGTGCAGTCGCTTTTTGGTCAACGGTAATTTTTGGCTCGTCGTTCTTAACATTGGTAGTCGGTCAAATCATGCGCATGGACATGTTATTGACAGCGACCAGCGTGTTTGCGTGGTATGGGCTGTTGCGGTTTCTGCAAACCGATCGGCAGCGAGGTTTGTGGGCATTTTGGAGTCTGTGCGCTCTCGCTGTTGCCATCAAAGGACCCATAGGATTACTGTTTACGTTATTGCCGGGCATTGTCTGGATCACTGTCGAACGAGGATGGAGAGGCCTATTAATTCTGCGGCCTTTTTTTGGCCTGTTCATTCTTTTTATCATGGTAGCGGGATGGGTATTGGCAGTGATTGCGCAAGGTGAACAGCAATACCTGCAAACGATTTGGCACGAGCAACTGGTGGGTCGTGCCGTGAATTCGTGGAGTCATAAGGAGCCCTTCTATTTTTATATCGTTTTAGTGCCAATTTTAATGATGCCGTGGTCGGTGTTGGTCGTGCATGGCAGCCGTATCTGGTATCGCAACCGTCCACTCTATTGGCGTTCAGTAGCACTATTTGGTGTCTTGCCGTTAATCGGTATTTCGTTAATCTCCGGCAAGCTGTTGATCTATTTGGAACCGTTGGTGCCCGCTTTAAGCATTGCAGCGGGCATGTCGGCGCTAGACCTTGCGTATCGAACTGCGTTGCCACGCCGATTCAGTTGGCCACCATTGGTATTTTTGTTGTTGCCTTTGGGGGGTACGGTTTGGCTTGTAGGCAGTGGTTTGGTCTCGCAGGCGTTACCTGTAATTGCCCTAGCAGGCGCATTTTTGATGTTAATGGTATTTGGCTTTTGGCTCTCCTATCGCAACGGTCTAGTCTGGCTAACGGGTTGGACTGCAATTTTTGCTATGGTTTCCTGGTTAATCTTTGGCGCGCTTACTTCTCTCTTAAACCCCTTGTTTTCGCCGCGCGCGCTGGGCACCGCGATCGCCAGCCATGCTCCTGCTGATAGGGCTGTAGGCATCGTTCATAGTACAAGGGGAATTGTGAATTACTATGCTGGCCGTACTTTCGAAGAATTACGCCCCGACGAGGCCGGCGCGTGGTGGCAGCAACACCCTCAAGCTTTATTGGTGATCAAAACTCCCGAGATCAACAGCGTGTTCGGCGCACAAGGGCTGCCCACGAACTGCCGGATTCATGAAATATACCGCCTTGAACTAAAGGAATATCATGTTTTGGGCGACTGCTAAGATTCATGCGCGCTTGCGCCAAATCACACTGGTCTGGCTGTTGCTCGTTGTGACCGCGTCCATCGCAACGGTGTGGGGCGGTGATGTGACGATTGTCCAAGGGTTCAAGGCCTACACATGGACGGGAATCGATAAGTCGTTAATTTATACCCTATCCGATGCGATACTGGTGCCTTTTTATCTTTTGTTCTTGTATCTATTCCTTAGCCACTGGCGACAGCGGCAACGAAGTGCAATATTTGTGGTGGCGGGGGGTTATCTTATCGCGCAAGTGTTTGGCTCGATATTGCTTGTTCGCGCACTTAAAGTATTCGTTGGCCGCGCCAGGCCTGATACTTTTTTTGCCGATCCGACACGCGATTGGATAGGCTTTACCAATAATTCCGCGTTTCATTCGTTCCCCTCTGGCCACACTACGGATTTGTTTACGGGCGCAATATTCCTTGCTTTGCTGTTGCCGCGTTGGTGGATGCGGCTGTCGGCGTTAATGTGCGCGGTGCTGCTGGGTCTGAGTCGGGTAGTGCTAGGGAAACACTACCCCAGTGATGTGATCGCGGGGGCGTTGATCGGCGGTGTGGTTTCGCTCTTGGTCATAATTGTTTGGGTGTTGCCGCGCCTTAAGCAACAGCCCGTGTTGCGCTAATCTCGATCGA
>JANPPH010000424.1:0-1921 GCA_031428395.1 Gammaproteobacteria bacterium | reverse complement strand
AAATTCGAAATCTCGCATTCCTCGGAGCTGCGGTGCCTCGACAGACTATGTTTTTGATGCAATGTGACACGTCGAATGAGGCGCGGCTTCGACAGGCTTTATTGTTCTCGATCAATTTGAGTGAGGATTGATAAGGTCGATCGGCGATCGAGTAGGTTTTTAACAGGGCCTGATACTTGTACCGGGCCTTTTTCATTGGATTAATCGCGCCCCTTTGAAACCGCGCTGTTATTTAGGGTGAATAAAGGAATTAAGCTAATCACTTTATACGCTTACCTACAGTGGTGGGACGCATCGCACGGAAGATTCAAAGTCCTGCCCAAACAATGTAAAGTCCCGATAAAAATAGCCGCTATATACCTTTAACGTCATCCACCGAGCGATCTGTTAACGATCTGTTAATACTCGGCTAAAAAGATGCGCAATGCTGCCCAGCCTGTCCGGTGGGTAGATCGTTAATTGATGTAAAGATAATGTGGATCCTATGAACAAATTAATTCCTAAAAAGCGCTGGCAGCAGTATCTCTTGATCGGCACCCTTTTGCTCGCAGTGCTTGCCAGCGTGAAATTTGCTGTTCATTTTACCCAAGCGCAGCAACAACCCGCAGCCTTGAATGTCATGCTGCAGCAAATGCGCAGCGAACCTGCCCTATGGACAAAGACGGAGCATGATGTTTCGGTTCTGATTATCGATATGCAAAAAAATGCGGTGGCCGGTGCAGCGATTGCCCCCTCCGGTATTTTTGTGTCGACTAAGGATGGTCAGAAATACTTCGTGAGTGACTACTACGGAAAGTTCGCGGAGCTGGTGCTCTCGTCCTATCACAAAGGTCAAACCGATGCTTTTCCCTTAGCGGTGTTAGCTAAGGATCCGCGCGGCGTGTACGACTGGCGCTCGGACATTGGCTTGGTACTCATCCTATTCTTAATCGTCGCGTTGATTGTTTATGGTTACCGCGCACGGGGTGAAGGATTCAAATTTGCGCAGAACCATTCGCGGATCACGTTTGACGATGTCATCGGTGCCACGGAAGCAAAGTCGGCACTACTGGACATCATGACTTACCTCAAAGATCCAAGCGGATTCGCCGAACTAGGTGCGCGACCACCCAAGGGCGTGCTGTTGTCTGGGCCGCCCGGCACTGGCAAAACGCAATTGGCGAAGGCGCTTGCTGGGGAGTGCAAAGTGAATTTTATTCCGGCCACCGGTGGAGATTTCACCGCGATGTTTCTAGGCGTCGGATCAATGCGGGTAAAATCGTTGTTCCGTAAAGCGCGTAAAAATGCGCCATGCATCGTGTTCATTGATGAAGTGGATGGTATTGGTCGGCGCACGACCACCGATAATGGTGGCCCCGCAGAGGCCGAAGGTAACCGCATCATCAACCAGATATTGGCTGAAATTGATGGCTTCAATACATCCAGCGGCGTCATTGTTATTGGCGCGACTAATTTTCCCGATGCGGTTGACCCGGCGCTGTTACGCGAAGGGCGCTTCGACCGAAAAATTCACGTCAAGCTGCCGGATGTGGCCGATCGTGAAGCGCTGTTCCGCCTCTACGCAAAAAAAGTGAAGGCAACGGAAGACATCGGTTTCGCACAACTCGCGCGTTTGACGACGGGTCTCACGCCAGCGGCCATCGCCTATGTGGTCAATCACGCGGCTTTGATTTCAATGCGCAGTAGCGAAAAACAAATCGGTATGGAAAACTTTCTGGAAGCGATCGAGGTTTGCCGTATGGGCGAAATCAATGGCTCTGCAACTGCCATGACCGAAGCTGAGCGTGAGCGCGTGGCTGTGCATGAAGCGGGGCACGCGATTGTGGCACAGGTGCTGGGTGTCGGGGTAGTGGAAAAGGTCACCATCTTGCCGCGTGGTGGTGCCTTGGGCGTCACGCTCGTTACGCAATCGGAAGATAAA
>JANPPH010000423.1:0-6172 GCA_031428395.1 Gammaproteobacteria bacterium | reverse complement strand
GATACCGGCCAAGCACGTCAGTGAAATTGCAATCGAGATCCACCACCCACGCCGCGCGGCGCTACGATCAAACTGCGCGGCCACCGCTGCTAGCAGCATCACCCCCAAGCCGAAGGTGAGGCCGATGTGGATTAGATCACGCCGCGTCGCAGTCGGCTCGCGCGCGCTGAGATCATCGACAGTGACGGTTAGCGTTCCCTGCAGGGCAGGAATCGCCGCAGTTATTTTTTGTACATGGGGTGCGACGAAGGTAGCGGCGGTATCGAGATAATCGTGGTTGGGGTGCGCGAGCAAGGCGCCGCGCGCGGAAAGCACATACCTATAACCCGCCGCGCCGAGTTCCAGGGCGTCTAAAATGGTGTCGAGGTGGCGCAGTGCATAGGCGATATACACGACACCACTGCTCCCCGCAACTCCCGGCAACTGAAACGGCAGCGCATAAATGGCTACGCGCGTGCCTGCAGCATCTAAGCGCGTCGGCGCGATCCACACCGGGCCGTTGGCAGCGAGTGGCTGTTCATACCACGCCGTGCCGGGCTCAGTGTAATCGTGCGCCGCGTCGAGCATCAGCGGCGCAATGTCGCGCCCCTGTAGCGTATAGGCGATACCATGCAGGCGGATGCTGGGGTCCCACGCAAACGGGGCGAACGCAACACCGAGCTCCGCGATGTCGGGGTCGGCATACACGGTGTTGCGCAGACGCTCCGCGAGCGTGGTGCGCGTCAGCGTGCCCGCGCGCAACGCGCTGGCGATACCCTCGGCCTGCGCCATCACGCGGCGCAACACCTGCTCAATCGCCGCGCTGCCGCGCTGCGCCTCGTTACGCGCTTGGGTGGCGGCCTGCTCGACGAGTCGCTGCTGTGCAGCATGATAGGCATTCACCTGCCAGGCACATACCGCAAAGCTTGCGACGGCGAGCACCAGACCGCCGATGCGCACACGGCGTTTCCACGCGGTAAATCGCGATGTCACCGCGTTTAGCGCCAAACCGAATCCTTGCTGACCGGCAGTGGTGTCGTGGCTGTGGGGGCACGACCATCGAGGTTGGCGGGAATCATGCGGTCGGCAAAGGTTCTCACCAACAAACGCGCGACTTCGCCCGCATCACCCGCACCAGCGGCCTGCACGGCGTCGCAAAATGCGCCATCCCTGGCCTTGATGACGAACTCGCTGGCGGTCATGCACAGCGGTTTTACTTTTTGGTAATTGTCTTGCCCGAGCAGCGTGTAGAGTTGTGCGATGTCGATCCAAAAATCGACCAGCGGCGCCATCGCGGGGATCGCGGTTTTAATGTCGTCGGGCGGCGTGTAGGCGAGCGTGGCGATGCTGTCGATGCCTTTTTCTTGCAGCCGCGTAATTTCCCAGCGCGAGACGCCGGTCAATTCCGATAACTGCCCCTTCTCGGGTTGCATGCCTTGCGCGAGTTTGCCCGCAGACTCTTTGAGCAGGCTGAGTGCGGACAGCGGGAAGTAGCCGATAAAAAATACCATCAGACTGAGTTGTTGAGATTCCCCCACCGATTGTATCGGCGGCAGGATCAGCGCGACGCCGTAGGTGAACAGAAATTTTCTGAACAGTAAACTGTAGACGCGCGCGCTGATCACGTCTTCATTGATCGCCTTGACGAAGAAATACGACAGCAGATGCAGATACCAGCCCAGGAAACCCGCAATCACGGGTGAGGAGATCACGGCCTTGATGTATAACGGTAACGTATCGGCCCTGAACACGTCGAGCCCGATCAGCAGTTGTTGGATCGTGCTCGCGCCGCGCCCGTAAGGGTTGAGGATATACATCCAGCCGATCGCCATGGCACTGGCCACCATCAGTTTCAACCACCACCCGGCACGCGTCGCGCGGCGCCGCTCCGCAGCGGTGGCCGGTAATTTTGACGACGGATTAGGGGACATCCACAAAACAAGGTGTAAATTTCAATATTTTTCATATTGGGCTAGATTTTGGGAACGTCCAGCAGGCTCACGCTTTGTGGATGTCCCCTATCCGTCGATTTCCATCCCTCTAAGATTTTATCGCAGGCGCGCAGGGCTAATGTCACGCTGGTTAAAGTTGGATTACATGCCGTTGAGGTTGGAATAATCCCATTTCCCCCCAAATAAAGATTGTCCATACCCCAAACTTTGGAATAAGGATCACACACACACTTCGATGGATCCCGCGTTTCACCCATTCGAAATGTTCCTAGGTAATGCAGCGAACTCCCTCTTGGAAGAACCGCGGGTTCTCGCCCGGGCAAATAGCCGCCCAAGGCCGCGGCCGCTTTTGTCATGTCATTAAAAGCATTGTTGATAACTTGCTGGTCCGTTTCGCTCAATGTGTAGTGGAAGGTGATTTGCGGCATTCCAAACTGATCTTTGTATTTTTCGGAAAAAGAAATGTGGTTCTTGAAACTTATTTCTTTCCTCACAAACCATCGAAGCTCGATAATGGCGCGATGATCAACGCCTAAGTCATCTGGGAGCGCACTATAAGGGAAAGCATCCCTGTGGATTTGACAATGGTAAGGATGCTCAGGATCGGAGAAGGGTATCCATACGTTTGGAATAGGATCATTGATAGGAATGGGCACCGGATCTACAGTGAGCGGGGGAGGATTCCAACGTTTTGCAATATCTTTCAATAATTCATGCTTAAGCACAACTTGACAAAAAAGCATGGGTTGATCGTTAAGGTAATGCCCTAACGCTTCCGGTCGTATACCGGACGCCCATAAAAGCTGCGGTGTATACAAAGTATTGGCTGCGACTACCACAATATCTGCGATGACTCGGTATTTTCTACGGGTAGGTAAGTGTTCGATGTCCGCACCGATTACTCGATCGCCTTCAACAATCAATTTTCTGCAAATATGTTCAGGCAGTAATTCAAACCGTTCTTTGGGGATGAGGCCGGGTTCAGCAAGCGGTCCCAAAATGGTATCAGCGCCTGTCCACTCTACCCACGTAGAGTTTGTACGATGACAGGCCAAAGGAAGCATTTGAACCTTTCTACCCTTGGGCAAGTGATCATCGAAAACACGCGCCAAGGAATCCTTAACCACTTGCCCCCGCAAAGACTCTGTAAATGAGATTTGGTTAGTGCGCAGCAGTTCCTCGCCGCGTGAGATCAACTCATCCCACTCTTGGAGAGGAATAAAAGGGACACGTTCTGCGGGTGTGGGCCGTGGAGTACAGCATGTCCAATGGGCACCCATTCCGCCGACATTGAAGGAAGAAGAGCCGGCCGGCATATTTTCCCAATCTTTCTGATCTGGATTTTCGCCGTTGATGGCGTAGCTGACGGGGGGAATGCGGGGTTGCGAAATCGGATTCAACGTTTCAGGCCAAGGTTCTAGTGCGGGCACGGAAGCGGGCGTCAACTCCCCTTTTACCACCTGTGAGAGCGCGTCCAAACCATCTTCGCTGTGATTATAAAGGTAGATATTTTTGGCATTGCTGCCGGGTTTTTGTGAAAGCTGGGCGCCCAGATCAACCATCAATATTTTTTTCTTGGCATTTCCCTCTACCAGTAATCGAGCATAAGTACACCCTACGGGTCCGCTACCAATGATTAAAACATCGGTATGTATCTTTTCAATTCCTTCTGACATATCGCTCTCCATTTATGAAAATAATCCAAATCCTATTGTTTAATTAATGTAGCGACAGAGATATGCGGCCATTTGATTCCGATAAACTCAAGAATAACTGTCTGCGTATATTGAAGCTGCATAAAGATATTGCCCGTCGCATCCTGAACCTTTTCCACCCAGAAGATGGCTGAAACAGTATTCGCGGCCGCGTTTTTATTCACGAAAGGGATATTTGATATGCCTCCCACAGCGCTTGGAACGGCCGGCGCCGGAACGATCGGCCCGTTGATGTCGGCCAGCGGATTGGCATCCACTCGCAGCACGGTTGTCTCCACAATGTGCTGGCCCGCAATCGCACTGGTCAGTAGCAGATTAGGGTTCGCCACCATCGCGGCGGAAATTCCCGGTGGCAGGTTGGCTGGTGCATGATACGGTGTAAGGTAAGCCGGGCTGGCCTCGTTGACCCGCGCGCCGGTGGGCGACAGGGTGAAAGGGGTCGTATCGGCCACTCCGATAAGCGGACCGCTCGCAATGGGGTTCCCCTGGTTGATGAGCGGGCCCTGCGCAAGGATTGCGTCGCCGTGGGGGATAGTCGCCATGCGGGCAAGACTCGTATCGTTGCCTGTGGGCGTACTTGCAGGAAGGTTAATCCACATTCCCGGCTCAAGATGCATGCCCGCCAGGGAGATGGCGTCGCTTACCTGTTGAAGATAATGCACGCCGACAAAACTAATATCAGGCTGGCTAGACCCGCGGTTTGGAATGGGGCCGCCGATGGGCGTGAAGTTCAAAGTCTCTCGCGTACTGCTAATCATCAGGCGAAAGGGTAGAGGTGCGTTTCCATTTGCAAAATTGGGCAGCGCAATGATGTTCATTCCAGAGCCAACCCAGGTTCCCGGAAGTTCCCTTAAGGCTCCAAGCTGAGACTGCAGAGTAAGCGGGGGCGGCGATGCGCGGAAGGCGCCCACAAGAGGGAACTTAAGCGTGGATAGAGGCTGGGTGGTGGATTCCACATTATGAAACGCTTCTGCGTTAGACACTAAGTCAGACATTAATCCCTCCTTGGAATAACGTAATATGTGGACGGTACAGGTTGCTGGTCTGTTGGTCAACTCAAAGGCGCATCGTTTCTATGAACGTGAAGGCATGACCATCACTGGCTTTCATTTCGCTGAAAACATCGCGGGGAAAAAGACCGCAACAGCAATGGGGTGTGTTGTTACAGCAGCGTTCTAACCCACTGCTTCACCGGCAGCCTGCTTGTCCGCATGGTAGGAGGAGCGCACCATCGGGCCACTGGCGATGTTGGCAAAGCCTAGTGACTTTCCGAATTGGGCAAGCAGGGCAAATTCTTCAGGTGGCACGTAGCGTGCGACGGGGAGATGGTGGACGCTAGGTTGCAAGTATTGGCCAAGCGTGAGCATGTCGACGTCATGGGCGCGTAAATCCGCCATGACTTGTTCTATTTCCTGATTGGTCTCGCCTAACCCCAGCATAAGGCCTGATTTGGTGGGTATATGCGGGTGTAGGGCTTTGAATTTTTTCAGCAGGTCAAGCGACCATTGATAGTCGCTGCCGGGGCGAGCTTGTTTATAAAGCCTTGGTACGGTTTCGAGATTGTGGTTAAACACATCGGGCGGCGCTGCCTGCAAAATGTGTAGCGCGATATCCATGCGGCCGCGAAAATCGGGCACGAGGATTTCCAGTTTGGTTTGCGGACTATGCTGGCGGATTGCCTCGATGCACGCAGCAAAATGAGCGGCGCCGCCGTCGCGTAGATCATCGCGATCGACTGAAGTCACGACAACATAATTTAAGCCCATCGCCTTTATCACTTTGGACAAATGTTCAGGTTCGTTCGCATCCAACGCGTTGGGTCTGCCATGGGCGACGTCGCAGAAGGGACAGCGGCGGGTGCAGATGCTGCCCATAATCATAAACGTTGCAGTGCCGTGGCCAAAACATTCAGTGATATTGGGGCAGGCGGCTTCTTCACACACAGTGTGTAATTGATGTTCGCGTAAAACACTTTTTAGATGGGCGACTTCGGGGGTGTTGGGCGCGCGCGCGCGTATCCATGCGGGTTTGCGCAAGGGATTGGTTGCGGGCACCACTTTGATTGGGATGCGGGCTGTTTTTGATGCGCCTTTTAATGGGTTGGGCGCAACAATGGGCGCTTCGCTAAAGTTTTCGATGTCGTCAGTCATACTGCATAGTGTAACCGAGTTGGGCGGCGAGGTGCTTGGTGAGCTGATCGGCAACGATATCCATATCGGCTTTTGTATTTAAATCATGCAGTTGAGTAACTTTAAGATCAGCATAGCCACACGGATTTATACCTTCGAACGGCGCCAGATCCATATTCACATTGAGGCTCAATCCGTGGTAGCAGCGGCCATGGCGAATGCGTAAGCCCAATGCGGCTATTTTTTTACTATCGACGTACACGCCTGGGGCTTTAGGTTGCGCGTTCGCCACAACACCATAGTCGGCGAGAAGCAGAATGATGGCTTGTTCGATGGCGGAGACGAGTTCGCGTACTTTAAGGTGTAGACGTTGGAGGTTGAGTAAAGGATAGACCAC
>JANPPH010000422.1:0-11641 GCA_031428395.1 Gammaproteobacteria bacterium | reverse complement strand
TCGATCAAGCCATTGCTGCGTGGTCAGCCGTGCATGGTCTGGCTATGCTGTTTATCAATGGGCAACTACAATCTTGTGGTGTTGATAGCGCAAACATGGAACTATTGGCCACCAAGATTGCCAACATACTGCAGGTTGGTCTGAAGCGTTTTTAGGCTAGAGAATAATAAGCGAATTGCGAATTTTAATCAGGCTACTATAATAGGTGCTTCATGAGTACGGATACCCTTGTCAAAGTCGAACATCTTTATCGTTACTACGGTCACGCCTGCGCTGTAGAAGATGTGAGTTTTGAAATCAGCAAAGGAGAAGTGCTAGGTTTTCTTGGGCCTAATGGCGCGGGAAAATCCACCACTATGCAGATTATCAGCGGCAATCTTGCGCCTAGCGCTGGTCGTGTTTTAATCAACGGTGTCGATGTTTTAGATGAGCCGAAGAAAGCTAAGGCGCACTTAGGTTATCTTCCTGAACAACCGCCTGTGTACCGTGAACTTACGGTCGATGAGTATCTCAAGTATTGTACCCACCTTCATCGCATCGCCGCGAAACAACGCCAACCCTCGATTAACAAAGTGAAAGAGCGCTGTGGTCTGGGTGCGGTGGGTCATCGGCTGATTGGTAATCTTTCAAAAGGATTTCAACAACGCGTTGGCATTGCGCAAGCCATCATTCATTCGCCTGCGGTTGTCATCTTAGACGAACCGACAGTGGGGCTCGATCCCATACAGATTCGCGAGATACGCAGTCTCATTCGCGAATTAGGCGGCGAACATAGTGTGATTTTATCCACGCATATCTTGCCCGAAGTGCAAGCCGTGTGCGACCGAGTGCAGATTATCAACAAAGGTAAGCTGGTGATGTCAGATACGATTGCAGGGCTGCAGTTGCGCATGCAAGCGTCAAGTTTAACCATTGGGCTACGCAACCCGCCAGCCATCGCTGCATTGCAGGCGTTGGAAAACATTAAAAGTGTCGAAGACTTGAGCGAAGGTCGTTTCCGCTTACACTATCTTCCCAATCAAAATCCCGCTGAGCAGCTTGCTGATTTGGCTGTACGAAGCGGCTGGGGTTTGCGCGAACTTATTCCCGAACGCATGTCCTTAGAGGAAATTTTTGTCGACATCACAACAGCAGAATCCCCACTAGAAGAACACGCGATGGAGGCAGCCGCATGATGGTATTGCATATCGCAGCGCGAGAACTGCGTAGTCTATTTCTGTCGCCACTCGCCTGGTCGGTACTCGCCGTAGTGCAATTTATTCTTGCCTATATGTTTCTCGCACAAGTCGATGCGTTTACCTCGCTGCAAGCGCAACTGGCAAACATTGAAGGCGCCCCCGGTCTCACTGAAATAATTGTTGTCCCGTTATTCGGCAATGCAGGGATAGTCTTGTTGCTGGTTGTGCCTTTATTGACAATGCGTTTAATCAGCGAGGAGCGCCGCAATCAAACGCTAAGCCTGCTCTTTTCTGCGCCGGTATCCATGACCGAGATTATCCTCGGTAAATACTTTGGCGTTTTGGCTTTTCTACTCGTCATGTTAGGCCTCATCGCGCTGATGCCTTTATCGCTAACCTTAGGCGGCTCCCTCGATTTTGGTATGTTCGCCGCCGGACTTTTAGGCTTAGCATTGCTCGTTGCAACATTCGCCGCCATTGGCTTGTTCATGTCTACCCTAACTGTTCAGCCTACGGTCGCTGCAGTAAGCACATTCGGCGCGCTGTTGTTACTTTGGATTATCGACTGGGCTGGCAGTAGCGGTGGCGATACCGCAAGCCCTTTGTTTAGCTATATATCCATACTGCGTCATTACGAACCCCTATTAAAGGGCCTCTTCGATAGCAGCGACGTGATTTACTATCTGCTGTGTATCGCCCTGTTTATCGGTTTAAGCATTCGACGCCTTGACGTCGATCGTCTACAGAATTAATCGTCTATGCTAGTTACCCGAAAGTCACGCCGTTCCGTACGCTTGCAAAATTACGTATTTATAGTGTTATTTCTGGCGGTAATTGGTCTACTCGGCTGGTTAAGCACGCGCTACCACTATTCTGCTGATTGGACAGCTACAGGCAGAAATACACTTTCTGATGCGAGCAGCAGTTTGGTCAAGCAAATCAATGGCCCCATTACCGTCACTGCGTTCGCGCGGGAAACGGGTGCGGTACGCAAACACATCAGCGAAATAGTTGCGCGATATAAACGTTATAAACCGGATCTCGAATTAATATTTGTTAATCCGGATACTGATCCTGTCAAAGTGCGCGATTATGGCATCACTGTGGAAGGAGAGTTGGTGGTCGAGTACCAACGTCGCAAAGAAAATGTGCGCGAACTTGATGAGCAGACCTTTACCAACGTTTTGCAGCGCCTTGCGCGTAGTGGTGAACGCTGGATCGTTTTTTTAGAAGGGCACGGCGAACGCGATCCGCAAGGACAAGCTAATCATGATTTGAAAGTGTTTGCCGATCAGCTCAAGACTAAAGGCTTTAATATCCAAGCACTGAATTTGGCTAACAGCGCAGAAATCCCTGCAAATAGCTCTGTATTGGTGATTGCCGATCCACGCGTTGCTTTACTGCCTGGGGAAATAAAAGTTATACAAGATTATGTGGATAACGGCGGAACATTATTGTGGTTAAAAGAGCCCGGTACGTTGGCAGGACTCGATGGGTTGACCGAAAAGCTGAGCATCAAATTTGTGCCGGGAGTCATCGTTGATCCGACCACAAGCTTGGTCGCCATTGACAACCCCGCTATTGCCTTAGCCGCCAAGTATGGCGCGCACACCATCACGCAAAACTTCAATGTATTGTCGTTATATCCCATTGCAGGCGGCATTGAATTGCTACCCACACAAGCCTGGCAACGTGATGCGTTCGTCATGACTGCGCCAAGCGCCTGGTCGGAAACCGGCGATCTAAGTGGCGAAGTAACGTTTGATTCCGCCGATATTAAAGGACCTCTGAACATCGCTATTAGCGTAACGCGTGAGCGCCCAGTAAGTGATCCGAAAGATACGAATCAAAAACAGACTACTAACGGCGAGCAGCGCGTGGTGGTTGTGGGGGATGCAGATTTCTTGACCAACACTTATGTCGGAAATGTCGGCAACCTTGATTTGGGTATGAATATCATTAATTGGTTGGCGCATGATGACAAATTTGTTTCTATTCCGGTTAAAACTGCCACTGATCGTTCGCTGACATTGGACAAATCTCAAATCTCAATTATCGGTTTTGGTCTGTTATTGGGTGTGCCACTACTTCTGCTCGCCACAGGCTTCACTATTTGGTTTAGACGTAGAAGGCGTTAAACCTAACAAAGGCAGTTGGAATTTACTGGACGTTTAATATGCTGAATCTGAAAAATGTTTTCGTCAAATTTTGGCTCGGCAACTGCTCCTCGGCAGCCGCTCCCGGCGCTGCCCTACCTTCGCGCATCCTTGCGCTCGTCACCGTAGGGCTGGCTACGGCTTCGCCAAAATTAAACAGAAAAATCTCCCATCTTCATCATCTTAAGCGCCCTCGCTACGCTTCCAACTCCCTTTGTTAGGTTAACCATGTCTAGCCGCGGCATATTAAATTTCGCTTTGTTGATTTTTGTCGCCGGACTTGGCGCGGTAGTTTATTTTCAACCAGGACTTGATAAGGAGCAGCAAGCCACGTTAACAACGCTCACGCCAGAAAAAATTCAACACATTGACATAAGCGCGCAAGGCGCGCAGACGATCACTCTTGTTAAAGAGCAAAATGCATGGCGCATAACATCGCCGGTTGAAATTAGCGCTAATGAATTCCGCATAGAATCGATATTGGGTTTGCTCGGTGCGCAGAGCCATACTCAATACAAAAAAACACAAGTCGATCTCGCTAAGTTAAAACTGGATCAGCCGCGCTATCTAATTCGTTTTAACGATTTGAGTATAGCGCTTGGCGATACTGAGCCATTAGAAGGGCGCCGTTATGTTCTCATTGGCGACGCCGTCCATCTCATCGACGACGCGTACTCACACCATTTAACAGAAGGTATTTCTGGCTTTGTAAGTATAAAACTACTTCCGAAAAAGAGTCGTATTGTTGCGTTGACCCTGCCAACAATTGCGCTAACCCAAACAGATGGCCGTTGGAAGTTTTCGCCAGAACAAAACGTATCAGCCGATAAAACTAACGCACTGCTAGATGCATGGCGCACTGCAAGTGCGACGCGCGTTGAACCATGGACGGAAACAGCCGCGCATCAAGGCAAGATAATTATCAGCCTGAAAGATCAGCCCAATGCGATAAATTATCTCATCGTCGCGACGTCACCCGAATTAATCCTCGCGCGTCCCGATATTGGCATGGCCTATTATTTTGACAAAGTACAGGCGAAAGCACTTCTGGCATTACCCGCAGATAGCAGCGCCGATAACCCTCCATCCGCGCCCGCGCAACTATAATCACGAGCTAGCGTAAACACGTGCCAGAACTTCCCGAAGTCGAAACTACGTGCAAAGGTATTGCCCCTCACATAAGCGGTCAGCGCATCAATAATATTATTCTGCGCAACCCGAATCTGCGCTATCCAATCACTGAGGAATTTCAATCACAAGCAACGGGTCTTATAGTGGATCAAGTAGAGCGCCGCGCAAAATATATTTTGTTACGCACGTCCAGCGGCACCATCATCATTCATCTCGGTATGTCCGGCAATCTGCGCGTAGTGTCTCCCGCTACGCCGCCTCTCAAGCATGATCACGTCGATATCGTATTTGCTAATGACCTATGTCTACGCTTCCACGACCCGCGCCGCTTCGGTTGTATAATTTGGACAACAGATAATCCCGGCGATCACAAGTTGTTAAAAGATTTAGGTGTCGAGCCCTTCGATCCCACGTTCACCGGTAATCACTGTTTCGTACGATCGCGCGGAAGAAAAACAACCATCAAGCAATTCATCATGGATGGGCGGATAGTAGTTGGGGTTGGCAATATTTATGCGAGTGAAGCATTATTCTTGGCGGGTATCGACCCACGGCGCCCCGCTGGCGGAGTTTCCAAAATACGCTATGAACGATTGGCAGGTACAATTCAGTCCGTGCTTAAAGAGGCGATTGCGAGCGGCGGCACAACCCTGCGCGATTTTGTCAATGGCGATGGAAAGCCAGGCTATTTTCAACAATGCCTGCGCGTTTACGGTCGCGCAGGCGAGCCTTGCCGGGCATGTGGTAATGCCATAAATCAGCAAGTCCTTGGTCAGCGCGCCAGCTATTTCTGTCGCCGCTGCCAGGTTTGATAGTCCCTATTTGCTCGGTGCCAGCGGCGCACGGCTACCCGCGTCCTTGTGCACAACCTGTATCAATACAGCACGTTTTTCCATAGATAGTGTTTTCGTCGCCCCGCTTAATTGCGCAAGATTAGCCGCTAGTGCCTTGTTCGCCTCGTCGTAAGGATCGAGCAAGATATAACGAACACCTCTAATGTTACGCAGTAGAATTTCGTTATCGTTGCCCGCAGGCGGTAGCGGGAACGCCGGGTGTTTGGTTGCCAGCATCGTTCGGGCAGGCCATTGACTGCTCGAATTAACCGGCTCCTTCACATCTTGAAGTTCAGTGGCCAGCGTACGGATAATGTTGTCTTGTGAAGACAAAAGCCCAATTTCAATATTCATCCGCAAAACTCGGTCATTGATCATGAAGGTCGTGGCGACAATTAAAATTCCAACAAAAGCGATACCGCGTTGCCCAGCAAGCGATCGTTGTCCCAGACGCTCATTGCCTGCAATTAACAACGGAACCCCCCTAAAGAGTATGAGAGTCACCGCCAAATATGCCCAGCCACTATCTGCCGCGGCCAGTCCAAAAATTATCGCGAGGAGCAATGTTCGTCCCATGAAGTCGCGAAATAAGTTGCGCCCGTCAAACAGTAAAATGAGGATTAGTAACGCAGTTGGAAATAACCCCCAACCCAATGACTCAATGTTTTCGTCTTGCGGCCCAAAGAGTGTTGTCGCAATACTTGCTAAAGGATTGCTCAGCCAATTCATTCCGTACCAGCCGTAACGCATCATCAACACAAACGCAACAGTTAAGCCAATGCCAATCCAAACTTGGCGCTGACCAGATTTGTTGTCTGGTTTTTCCTTCCAGAGCCAGGCCAGTGCGGCAGGATAAGCGAGCGCCGCCGGATGTATACTCGTGGCGATAGCCAAATTAAGTAGCTGTAAAAAATACCAGCCATTTATCACTCGGTTGGACTGTATATGTTTGTTATAGAGAAAAAAACCGACCCCAAAAAGTAACAGCAAGTACGGTCCAGCGCCCACGGAATTAATCTGATAAAACGTGGCCGGAGCAACCAATAACAGGCTCGATGCAATTAACGCAGATTCAGTGCCACTTACCCGCTGGCTCCAACGATACGTAAGAAGGATGGCTCCAAATGCCACCATGGCGGTAAACACTTTTACGGCAACAATGCTACCGGGCCAATAAAGCCCGACTGGCGCAAATAACAAACCACGAAAGTCCGGCGCCCCCAACACAACAATGGGATTCGCAATATGTTCGATCGCAGACCAGCTGATAAGCAGCGCCTGCGCCGCAGCCTCATCGATCCCGTAAGGATCGAAATGTAGCAACTTTAATAAAAGCACCGCACCCAGCCAAAAGGCAAGCACCCCAACCCACGCATAGCGCTGAAAAATGTTAGACATAGGTAAAATGTAAGCTTCCCTAAAAAATCTGGGAATGATAACGCAGTACGCGCCAATTAACATTCAAATTACTGCAATGTGGCGAGAAGCTACTCAAACGACGGTTGGCTAATTCTAGTCCAAGGCAAGAGATCGCAACAAATCGCGATTTGCAGTTGCATTCCTAACGTTGGGCATGATATATATCGAACGTTTTTAGGCTAAATAGCCGAAACTCATCGACGGAATGCAATTCAGTTTGTCAGATTGATTGCGCCGCTGATGATTTAAAAATAGACTCCAGTTTTGCTTTGGTTGCTCAGCTTAAGTATTGAGTTTTTCACGAAATTCATTCTTGATTATTACGTTTCCTACGTTATGTGGCGAACGTCGAATAAGTTGTCACGGGAGGGTGTATGCAAAAGCGTTTTGGTAAATTGGTTTCTGCGTCTTTAGTAGCAGCGGTAGCAGCGATGGCAGGCGCGTCAGCGTATGCCAGTGAATTATCGGGTCGTGCCAGCTTGGCTAACGGCAAGAAAATTTTTGAACAAGGAAAAAATGAAGTGCCTGCTTGCAACTCATGCCACGGTCCGGAAGGGGCGGGTGATGATAATATGGGCACTCCAAGAATTGGCGGTCAAATCTTTCAATTCTTAGTTAAACAGCTAGAAGACTTTGCGACAGACAAGCGCCAAGATACAACGATGTTTGTCATGAACACCAATGCAAAAGGCCTCTCACCGCAAGATCGCGCCGACGTATCGGCTTTTTTAAGTCAAATGGGTGGCAAACCGACCCCTTCGAACTTAGTAGAGTTGAAAGCGAACGGTGTAGCTGTCGGCCAAACCCACTTGGGTAAATCACTAGTGCTTTACGGTGCGCCTGAAAAGGGTATTCCTGCTTGCAAATCTTGCCATGACTATAACGGCAGGGGCGCTGATCCTATGTTTCCAAAGATCGGCGAGCAACGTTATGTTTACTTGGTCAATCAACTGAAGAAGTGGCGTGATGGTAGTCGTGCAAACGATCCAAAGGGCCAAATGCGCGCAGTCGCTCAGAAAATGTCTGACGACGATATTAATAATGCAGCTGCCTATTTAACGTCGGCCTCACCCTATAGCTTAGGCAACAAGGGTCTTCCCGCGCGTCATTTAGCAACTAAGTTTGATAACAACTAAGCTGCTAGGTTGGCTTTAAAAAAAGGGTGGATTAATCCACCCTTTTTTTTGTCCATATATTAGTGTACTCTCGTATTGTGTTAACAATCTTACGCCTGTTATGTGGTAACGCCGTTTCTCGCTTGGAAATCAAAAGAGTTTTGAATTATGTCTAAGCTTAAGAAGGGTGAAAAAATCCTTTTTGGTGTTTTTGGTGCTTTCTTCGTTCTTGCCGTCATCGGTTACATCGCGCTAGAAACCGTTCGTTTTAACTCCACTAAGCCGATGTATGAAAACAAGACGCATTTTAATTTGTCAAAAGTTGGTCTGCGTGGCTCGACGCTTTTTCGCGAAGCGCGTTGCACGTCCTGCCACCGCGCAATGCGCAACGGTACGAACATGGGTCTTTCGCTAGATGGCGTCGGCTCACGACGCAAACTCGAATGGATTAAAGCTTTTTTCCGCACACCGGAAGAAGTCTATAAAGTACAGACCGTTGATCACGGTTTGCCACCTAAAGAGGCGGCGTATGTGACGGATTTGCCGTTGCAAGACCGGGATGCGATTGCAGTTTTCTTGTCTGAACTTCGTTCGGAACAAGGCTCTCCCTCCGCCCAGCGTCCGCCAGAAGGCCGTTCTGCCTTTATAGACAATATGGTTCAGATGTGGGCGCCGGAAAGCTGGAAAGATAAGTATACGGATATACGCACACAACCCAATATCCCCAAAGATGAGGCAGGTCATGAGTAATGGGCATCCCTGGGAAACAGATCAGGAATATATTAAATACACGTTGTGGTTTGTCTTTGCATGTGTAATTTATAGCATCATTGGTTTTTCTTGGGGCGCCTTAATGGGTGGCATCGCAGAATTCCGCCACTTTGTTGACCATCGTATGCATGGCGATTTGATCGTGCGTGCGCACACCCATATAAACCTATTGGGCTGGGTCGAAATGGCGATCTTTGCCTCGATCTATTACATTATCCCTCGACTCGTAAAGCGCCACATTTATAGCTTAAAGCTTGTCAAAGTGCATTTTTGGACGCATAACATAGGTTTAATCGGTATGGTGATGTTATTCACCAAGGCCGGTGTGGATGGCGGTATGGCAAGCATGTATTCAACGCCCGAGGAAGTGGAGGCTATTGTCGGGCCGACCCTGGCAGCCATGGGTGTTTTTGGGACGCTGGTATTGATTGCTAATATGATTTGGGCCTACAATATTTTTCGCACGTGCGCGGGTTGGGAGAAAAAATACTGATGCTTAAGGCTTTATTGTTAGGATTGGTTGCGTTTGCGCTAACAGCCTGTCAAGGAAGCATCTTGCAAGTGGGCGCGGTCGCCCCAAGCGTTCGGACCAAAACTCTTGATGATGTGGGTGGCGATTTTAGTCGCATCACCACCTACCGATACCCCGACGAGCGCATGTATCAGTATTCAATTGACGGCGCGCTAAAAACTGGAAAATTACTCGTGGTGGAGTTCGCCACGCCCGGCCATTGCACTGTCTGTGATAAGCAGCTGCAAATGCTGAAAGCGATGGTTACGAAGTACGATGCAGACGTAATCTTCCTTCACATGGATCAGTATCAAAACCCCGAGGCATTTAAAGCCTTCAAAGTAATGGGCGATCCCTGGACATTTGTTATTGATAGAAAAAACGTAGTCCGTCACGTGCAGTCTGGTCGTATGCTTTATGGCGAGCTGGATTTCGTTGTGAGCAACATGTTGAAAAATGAAAGAGCGAGTGCAGTGAATGTCGGCAAGTCTTAGTGCATCTTTTTCGCAAGACCGTAAGGGAATGGCATGGGATCTTGTTCTGTATGTTCCTACTGTATTCTTTTTGGCGATGCTTGCCACTAAGTTCTGGTACGCAAATAACTCTACCTTAGCTTACCTCTTAGTCTTTCTCGCTAGTTTTTTTGCTCTAGTGGGAAGTAATCGAATATTGAAAACGCGACTAATGCTATTGCCTTCCGCGCCCACGGCGCTTGAGGTAGAAAAAGATCAAGTTGGGTTATTGTTGCGAGGCGGTGACAAAATAAGCTTAGTAAAAGATCTGCGTTTCTATCCCGACTACGGCGGTAAATCTTTTGGTCTCTCGGGTATAGATCTCGCTGGCCGACGCCAACAATTTGTTTTTCATAAAGCCCAGTTCAATAGCCAGCAAATATATGGCGATATCGTTGAGACCCTAAAAAAATACCGCTAGTTCAACGCGAGTATTTTCTCGTTTTCCGTTACTTCAGTCCCCTACGTCTCTGCACTACGTCCCAGGTCATATACGCCATCGCAATAAGCGCTACAAGGCAAGTGCTTGCTATCAGGAATATCTCTACCTGCTCGGTAACGAGCCCACCAACAAGCATGTGCACGGAGTATCCAAGCATTATCTGCGAGCTTATGGCAAGGAGGAGGTAAACCAAAATTTCCTTCATACGTTTGTTTTTACTTCAAGGCGTAAGTCGTGGGAGGGCAGCTCTAGTAACAAAATATGCACAAGTGCCTAAAAGACGGGAAAACCCCCTATTGTTAGAAGCTAACAATAGGGGGGGCACTAATAGTAAATCGCTTATGAATTCATCTTTAACAAAAGCGCAGCAAAGCCCCACGCAACACTAAACCAAATGGCATAAATGGTTAATACCGACGCTGTTTCTAGCATAACTCCTCCTCCCGCTATTCAAAGATGTAAAAAGTTTATATAACATGCTAAAGCGCTTCGCGCAAGTCGTTTGCAACCTTGTCTATTAGTAATCCCTCGTCGAATCGGGCGTCGTTCTATTTGATGTTTGAACAAGATTGGGAAGTAGTCACTCATTTTCTTTTCGTCTATAGCAATACACTTGTATTTAAACCCTACAAATGATAATAGTGTCGCTTGTTAACACTGTGCCTTCATGATAATGTGCAAAAGGTTGGGAACTTTTTGGGAGGAGTGAATATGAGAAATAAGTTGACTCCAGGAAAGACGTTTTTTATCTGCTTAGTTGCAGGTGTGACGACTGGAATGGGTAATGGAAGTGTGTTTGGTGCTGCTGTTATGTCCGCCGTTGGACGTGGTAAGTTTGAAAGTTGGGGCGGTTGGGGTATTGAACAATACTCCCCAACAACCTTTGCCGGATTTATCGACGTTATGATGATAGTTTTTGGTGTTGCTTTCGCTTTAATCGTCTCGCTCGCATTAAGGCGACACGGAGAACTTGAAGCGAAGGCCAGCGCTAGCGCTTCGGCACGTTTTTCTAAGTAGTAGTTTAAAATTGTGATGTCATTGATTGAGAAGATTTTCTCACAAAATATAAAAGACACACAAACGGGTTAACTGGATCAATTTTGTGTCCAGTTTTAAAAACATCATTTCAAATTAAAGAGGGTATCGCAAATGTTAGCAACATTCGCAGGTGCATGCGGAATTCTGTTGGCATTCTCGAGCATGTGGTTCTCTTGGTACTTATTGAACAAAATGGATGAATAGATCTGAAGGACTAAAAGATTCTGCATCTTGTAGATGAAGCTATTATTATGCTGGGGAGGTAAGGACGGTCATGTTGAAATATCTGTTTGCAAAGAACGAGGATATCCCCGCAGGGTCTGCGGCGATTTTCTTCGGATTTTCTTCAATTTTTTGGTTTGTATTAGGTACGGGGTTGGGCTCGTTTAACGCTGCAAAATTGGCGTTCCCAGATTTTGTGACCGGCACTGAAATGTTTGCTTTCGGCCACATGCGTCAAGTGCACGTATTGGCAGTCATTTTAGGCTGGATCTCAATGGCCTTTGGTATGACCATGATGTATATGACACCAGCT
>JANPPH010000421.1:0-8619 GCA_031428395.1 Gammaproteobacteria bacterium | reverse complement strand
TCAGCACCTTGCGCACCCTCGCTACGAGGCTAATGGAAAATCTGGGTTTAAGCGTTGCAGGCCCTGCAATAGCAGCTATTTATATCAGTTGTTAGGGAAAAAAGCGTAGACTTTTGTCTAACATCCGTAGGACAACCGACGCGCTCCTACCCATGAATATTGATTTGCGCTTAAGACATCGGATAGTAAGCCGATACCTTTAATAGGCACGGATATTAACTATTGTTCCATTGCTCTCGATGCTTTGGTGACTTGGAGGTTTTCATGGAAGCTCTCTTATTGCATCCTACTTCGACGGCTCAATGGCATGCGTTAGTCGCAGAAGCACAGAGCAAAACGACCCGCCATTTAGATGAAGAGCTTGAGAGTTACTTGGTTTTCTTGCTCATGCGTTTTACCAGCAAACCAGAATTAGCCTCTAGCATCATGGCACTGCAATTTCTCGAAGGGGCACTTGAGATTGGCCGAGTTCGCCAAGAAAAGCTTCGCGACGTAGGCGATCAATGCTTGTTGTATTCTGGCTTGTTCCCCAAGCGCGCCGAACGACGTCGCGTCGAGATCAGTTACTTTGTCGATATCGGCCGCAGCGCTTACAGAGAATTGTCTAATTGTAGTATTAAATCCGCGAGCGAAATGTACGCGCACCTAAGCGATGGCTTTGTCGCCTTAATGGACGTGCTACAGTCAATGCGCGATTTAGGCACGCAACAAACACGCTTGAGCCCCTTGGACGCATTCAGCTTGTGGCGCGACACCGGTAGCCAACATGCAGAACAAACCTTGCGTCGCTACTCAAAGGGCACACTAGTCATGACCGACACTGATGACGAAATGCACTAAACCCAAATTTTCCATTCGCACTCTACGGCGGCCGCTCAATGCACTGAATCTGCACTAAACCATAGAACTGTGGTAACTCCGACTTCACAGCCTGCGCCATGATGCGTATCATGCGTAACCCTTCCTGCATCCAACTAGACTCATCATGACTCCCACACCTAAAGCAATTGCGCTCATTTCCGGCGGGCTCGACTCCATGCTGGCTGCAAAAGTTATCATGGATCAAGGCGTCCACGTTGAAGGCATTAACTTCTACACCGGTTTTTGCGTCGAAGGCCATACCCACGCCATACGCGAACGTGATCGTCAGCGCCCCAAGCGCAACAATGCCTTATGGGTTGCCGAACAACTCGGCATAAAATTGCATATTATCGACGTGATAGACGAATACAAACAGGTGGTGATTAATCCCAAGCATGGTTATGGCGCACACATGAATCCCTGCCTTGACTGCAAGGGTTTTATGGTCAAGAAGGCACATCAATGGATGGAAGAAAATGGCTTTGATTTTATTATCACAGGTGAGGTGATCGGCCAACGCCCCATGTCGCAACGTAAACAGACCATGCCCATCATCGCACGCGAATCCGGTGCAGGGGAACGCCTACTGCGTCCGCTGTGCGCACAACTTCTGCCGCCAACGCTACCTGAGCGCAACGGCTGGGTGAAGCGCGAAGAGCTCTTCGGCTTGAATGGTCGTTCCCGCAAGCCCCAAATGGCCATGGCGGCTGGATATGATTTCGACGAATATTCTCAACCTGCCGGAGGGTGCTGTTTTCTCACCAACGAACACTATTCCAGCAAGCTGGCCGATCTATGGCAACACCGCAATACTAAGGACTATGAACTCGACGACATCATGCTGCTCAAAGTCGGCCGCCATCTGCGCCCAAGCCCGCACTTTAAGTTAATCATCGGCCGCGAAGAAGGCGAAAACCATTACCTCGAAGGCTACCGCCGCCAGTTTACGCACTTGCGCACCGTCACACATAGCGGCCCGCTGGCACTATTGGACGGCACCGCCACCACGGAAGAACTGTCCCTCGCTGCGCAAATCCTGGCGCGTTTTAGCCAAGGACGCGATGCAGCAACCGTAGGCGTAGACATTTTTCAACAAAATGGCACAGTCACGCGCCTCGATATCGCTCCCATAACTATTGATGCGATCAACCAGGATTGGTACATATGACCGACCACACTCTCGATGTCCGCGGCCATCTTTGCCCAATACCGGTCATTCGCACCCAAAATATGGTCAAAAAACTCGCGGTCGGTGACAAATTAACGGTCCTTTGCTCCGACCCTGGGGTGTTGAGTGACATCCCAGCCTGGTGCCGCGTCCACGGCCATACACTAATCGGCACTCACACCGAAGGTCGCGAATACACGGTCATTGTTCAAGTCGAAGCGGTTTAGAATTTAGTCCGCAAAACCGACCCACGCTTTTCCTTTTTGTTGTACAAATTCAGCGTATTGTTGATTTGCGGCAAAGGCAACTTAGAAAATCTCGGAAAAACTGCAAATTAGCCAATTGAGTGTGCGTCGCTTTAATAGACATCAATCCTTAGTTCTGGCACCATCGCACATCTTGTGTGCTTGAATAATCGCTTACGCACAGAATTGGTGCGAGTTATCCAGGCCCGTCAAAGAGATCCGCCTTAAGCCCCTGTTTTCGAAATGGTTTTTTATTAGGCATTATTTTTGCATAGGGACCCGTTTGTGAAATTCCCTAGCAAAATAGCCAATTGGCATGAGCAAGAGAACAATGATTGGGAGGAATTAGATGTCTACGAAAGTTTTAAAAATGATGCAGGACAATGAAGTTAAATTCGTTGATCTGCGTTTTACGGATACTCGCGGTAAGGAACATCATGTTACGTTCCCAACGCATGGCATTGATGCTTCGACCTTCAAAGAAGGCAAAATGTTTGATGGTTCGTCGATTTCCGGCTGGAAAGGTATTAACGAATCCGACATGGTGTTAATGCCAGATGCCGACACGGCAGTCATGGATCCCTTCAGCGACGAATCCACCCTCATCTTGCGTTGCGACGTACTTGAGCCTAATACGATGCAAGGCTACGGACGCGACCCGCGTTCTTTGGCGTACCGCGCTCAGGCCTATTTGCAATCAACTAAAATCGCTGACGAAGCCTTTTTTGGCCCGGAACCCGAATTCTTTATTTTCGACGATGTGCGTTGGGGCGCCGACATTCGCGGCTGTTTCTACAAAATAGATTCCGAAGAAGCATCGTGGAACTCCGAAAAGGTCTTTGAAAATGGCAACATCGGCCATCGTCCTGGCGTTAAGGGTGGTTACTTCCCCGTGCCACCAGTGGATTCGCTGCACAACATTCGTGGCGCCATGTGCTTGGCCTTGACCGAAATGGGTCTTGAGACAGAAGTACATCACCACGAAGTCGCTACCGCGGGTCAGTGCGAAATCGGCGTGAAATTCAACACCCTGGTAAAGAAGGCCGACGAAGTACAGATTTTAAAGTACATTATCCATAACGTTGCCCATGCCTATGGCAAGACAGCTACGTTCATGCCAAAACCCATCGTTGGCGATAACGGCAGCGGTATGCACGTACATATGTCGTTGGCGAAAGGTGGCAAGAACCTATTTGCCGGCAATAAATACGGCGGCTTGTCGGAATTGGCCCTCTATTACATCGGCGGTATTTTTAAACACGCCCGTGCGTTAAACGCAATCACCAACTCCACCACCAACAGCTACAAGCGTTTGGTGCCTGGTTTTGAAGCTCCGGTGATGCTGGCCTACTCAGCGCGCAACCGCTCTGCCTCAGTGCGTATCCCGTTTGTGTCTAACCCCAAGGGCCGACGCATCGAAGTACGCTTCCCCGATCCTTGCAGCAACCCCTACCTCGCCTTCTCGGCGTTGATGATGGCCGGTCTGGACGGCATTCAAAACAAGATCCACCCTGGCGATGCCATGGACAAGAACTTGTATGACCTGCCGCCCGAAGAGGCGAAGAGCATCCCAACCGTTTGCCATTCATTGGATCAAGCATTGGATGCCCTAGACCAAGACCGCGCCTTCTTGACAGCGGGTGGCGTATTCACTGACGACATGATCGATGGCTACATCGAACTCAAGATGCAGGAAGTCACGCGCATGCGCATGACCACGCATCCTATTGAAATGGATATGTACTACAGCCTCTAAAATAGTCGCTCTGGATTCCCTCCTCTCAATGAGGAGGGAATCTTTTAACCCAGATTTTCCATTAGCCCTCTACTGCGGCCGCACAACCCACTGAATCTGCGCGAGAAAAGATGAAAAACAGTCTGTCACCGTAGAGTGACTACGCCTCCGACTGTTTTTCATCTTTTCTCGCCCATCTTCAGTACCTTGCGCACCCTCGCTACGAGGCTAATGGAAAATCTGGGTTTAAGCCCGCCAAGACCATCACCCTCACCAACTATTTACGCAACTAATTCAAATTCCCCTAAACTTCCTGTTTTGACAAACCGCTACAGAGCGGGTACAAATTTAATTTTGGTCGACCTCTCATGATGCGCATTTTGCTCTGTTTCATTTTTGCCCTACCCGCCCTTAGCGTTGCAGGCGTCTATAAATCTGTGCAGCCCGACGGTTCGGTCATTTTCACGGATGAACCGCAGAAGGGCGCGACAAAAATTGAAGTGCCTAAAACGCAAACCTACACCGCGCCAGCAAAGCCGGGCAATGAAAAAGGAACCCCAGGCGCAAAATCGGCAAAACCTCCGCTTCCCAAAACCGAAAGCATTTATGCAGAACTCGCCATTTTGGCGCCAGGCAGGGACTCTACGGTTCGCCAAGATGCAGGTGATATAGACGTGCAAGTGGGTTTTTCGCCGGAGCTAGATAGTAAAAATGGCCACATGTTGGCGTTAGACCTCGATGGGCGGCGCATGACCGAGCCCAGCGCAAGCAGCCAATTTACCTTGCAAAACGTCGATCGAGGCACTCATACCGTGCAAGCCCATATTTTGGATGAGGCGGGGAAAGTGCTCAAAAGCAGTGATCCAGTTATTTTCCACGTCAAACGCCATTCTGCGTTGCAACAACCATAGCAAACGCACCAATTTCGCGCGCCGCGATCTGATGTTAGGGTATCCTAAGTAAATCGGATAAGCTTGTTTGGCCGCGTCGCTTTCGGCAATCTCACATAATTTACTTATTTAACAGCTTGTTATAAAGACAAGCCAAAACTCCGACAACTGTTGGTTTGGAATTTGCTTTAACCCAATTATGGCACGTCCTGTTATGCGCTCGGACGCACTAAAAAAACGCATCATCGACAACCTGAATGTTGCAGTGTTGTTGTTTGATGGAGACTTACGCCTGATCTATATCAATCCGGCGGGCGAGATGTTGTTTGCCATTAGCGCACGTCAAGCACAAGGGTTATTGCTCCATGACTGGCTTCGTGAGCCAACGGTTTTCAGCAAATTACTACTTCGCTCACGCGATAGTAACCAAGCTTTGACGGAGCGCGAAATGCAATTGCACCTTCCCCTTGATCGCACTGTCACCGTAAATTGCACGGTTATTCCGATTAATGAGCCGCAGCTTGAAAACGCGCTACTGGTGGAATTGCAAACCGTAGATCGCCAACTGCGCATCACGCGCGAGGAAAATCTACTCGCTCAGCATCAAGCAGCACGCGCCGTAGTACGTGGCTTAGCGCATGAGATTAAAAATCCCTTGGGTGGCTTACGCGGCGCAGCACAGCTTTTAGAGAGAGAGCTTTCTAGCGATACGCTTAAAGAATACACCGGAATAATTATTGGAGAGGCTGATCGTTTACAAAAATTAGTAGACCGCATGCTCGGCCCCAACACCTTGCCGCGCAAGCGCCACGTCAATGTCCATCATATCCTGGAGCATGTGCGTATGCTGGTCAGTGCCGAGGCATCCCCGCATATCAATATCATTCGTGACTACGATCCGAGTATTCCAGAAATTTACGCCGATGCGGATCAAATTATCCAAGCCACCTTGAACATAGTCCGCAATGCTGTGCAAGCACTCGGAGAGGCCGGTCACATCACCTTACGTTCTCGCACGGATCGCCAAATCACCATCGGCCAGCAATACCACAAACTCGTGGCACGCATCGACATCGTCGACAACGGCCCCGGGATTCCCAAAGACATCATTGAGAAAATTTTCTACCCCATGGTCACAGGACGCGCTGGCGGCTCGGGTTTAGGACTTTCCATCAGCCAATCGCTGATCAATCAACATGGAGGGCTTATCGAATGCAAGAGCCGACCGGGCGAAACTCAATTCACCTTGTTATTGCCCCTTGGGAGGCCCAATGAGTAGAGCAGAACATGTGTGGGTCATTGATGATGATCGTTCCATTCGCTGGGTATTGGAACGCGCGCTTCAACAAGCCGGGATGGAAGTGACGTGTTTCGAGGCGGCGATTAAAGTCCCCGACGCCTTGCAGCGAGAACAACCCGACGCCATTGTTACCGACGTAAAGATGCCGGGTATGGATGGACTCAAATTGCTTGAGCGTATTCGCAACGAACATCCGCATCTTCCCGTTATAGTAATGACGGCGCACTCGGATTTGGATAGCGCGGTTGCCGCCTACCAAGGCGGCGCGTTTGAGTACATGGCCAAACCTTTCGACGTCGATGAAGCAGTGGGATTAGTAAAGCGAGCCATTCACCAAAATCGGCGTAAATCCGCCAGTGAACGTCGGCCAAGCCAGTCGGAAACTACTGAAATCATCGGCGAAGCCCCTGCGATGCAAGAAGTTTTTCGCGCCATAGGTCGCCTGTCACGCTCCAATATCACGGTTATGATCAACGGCGAGTCGGGAACAGGGAAAGAATTAGTCGCGCGCGCTTTGCATCGTCACAGCCCTCGCGCCGCCAAGCCCTTTATCGCCCTCAACATGGCGGCGATTCCACGCGATTTGTTGGAATCGGAGTTGTTCGGACATGAACGAGGTGCATTTACTGGCGCGCAAACCATGCGCCAAGGACGGTTCGAACAAGCGGATGGTGGGACGCTTTTTTTAGATGAAATTGGCGATATGCCTGCTGAGTTACAAACGCGCTTACTGCGCGTATTGGCGGATGGCGAATTTTATCGTGTTGGCGGACATGTGCCGATTAAAGTGGACGTGCGCATCATTGCAGCCACGCATCAAAACCTTGAAAAGCGCGTCCAAGCCGGCTTGTTTCGCGAAGACTTGTTCCATCGTCTCAACGTGATTCGCGTGCATTTACCCGCTTTGCGTGAACGACGCGAGGACATCCCACTGCTTTTAAATTTTTTCCTCAACCTGGCCGCGCAAGAGCTCAACGTTGAACCCAAGACATTGCGTCCTGACGCCTTAACTTATTTATCCGGCATGGATTGGCCTGGCAACGTGCGCCAACTCGAAAACACCTGCCGTTGGCTCACCGTCATGGCGTCGGGCCATGAAATTCATAAAGACGACTTACCACCCGAACTGAAAAACAGTTTACCTACCGAATCAATTGAAGGCGATTGGCAGCCCGCCCTTAAGCGCTGGGCAGATCAGCAGCTTGCTCACGGCGCAATTAACTTATTAGACATAGCATTACCGGCTTTTGAAAAAATCATGATCGAAATCGCTTTAAAACATACGGGGGGCCGACGCCAGGATGGTGCCAAACTATTAGGCTGGGGGCGTAACACCCTGACGCGTAAAATTAAAGAACTTGGCATGGGTAGTGACAGCGACGAGGACGGATTAGCGTAATGGGGCACCAATATAAAGCGCCCCAGGGCTTCCAATTTACTGGATTCTACGCATTCGCATTTGTGAAGCCGTAAGTTAGTGTAGTGAGTCTAAAACTTGAGCAGAAACGTTGCCCTAAAATGAGCTGTGGCGACGAACGCCCCGCCCAGGAGTCTATATCCCATTTAGTGTTATCGCGCCAACTTGGGTGGTCACTCCGCCACCACTCCCCGGGTCCCGAATTTAGCCCAGATTTTCCATTAGGCTCGTAGCGAGGGTGCGCAAGGTGCTGAAGATGGGCGAGAAAAGATAAAAAACAGTCGGAGGCGTAGTCACTCTACGGTGACAGACTGATTTTCATCTTTTCTCGCGCAGATTCAGTGCGTTGTGCGGCCGCAGTAGAGTGCTAAGGGAAAATCTGGGTTTAGTTCGACACTGAAAAATCAGACAAGTACTTGAAGGATAAGGGAGAGTTAGCATTTTCGTTTGCTTTTCGCATTAAAATACGCGAGGATGGCCGATTTCGGTCAATATTTAAGTTTTAGCCGAAGCACGTCTTCAAACTGCCATTTTTGTGGGCGTTTTTTTATCCCAGATTTTCCATTAGCCGATTCAGTGCGTTGTGCGGCCGCAGTAGAGGGCTAATGGAAAATCTGGGTTTATAGCCAGTGCAGCGAAAAATGATAACAACGTCGTATTTGGAGAAGGTGCTGATGGAAATTGAAGAAATAAAAAACGCTTATCGGCGCTATGCTGGCATTTATGACGCATTGTTCGGACCAATTTTCCATCCTGGTCGTAAAATGATAATCGAAACTTTAGGCTGTCGCCCCGCCGAACGCATTCTCGAAGTTGGAGTTGGCACCGGCCTTTCATTACCCCTTTATCCTCCCTATGCCAAGATAACAGGCATAGATGTGTCGCGAGAAATGCTTGATAAGGCACGCCAACGCGTCGCCGAGCAGCAGCTCAATCAAGTGGACGCGATCATCGAGATGGACGCAGAATACATGCGTTTTGCGGATGATAGCTTTGATAAAGT
>JANPPH010000420.1:0-8807 GCA_031428395.1 Gammaproteobacteria bacterium | reverse complement strand
GAAACAAATCCGTGAAACGGTGAGCATGACTAAGGGTGAGTTTTAGGCGTTGAAAGCCTGCTCTAATGAGGTGTTCGGGCGTGTAAGGCGAGGGTGTGGCGCGCTCGCGTAGCCACAAAAAAGTAGGTAGGGCGCCAAGGGCAAAACACGCGGCCACGATTAGCATGCACACCGGAACGTAGTCTGTCGCTGATTTCCCTTGTGCTTGGGCTGCGTTGATGTACCAAAGACACAGGCCCAAGACCAACATGCCGCCAAGATAACCAACCGTCCATCCGTAACCAGAAATACGTCCAGCTTGTTCGGGAGGTGCGATCTCGGGCAGGAATGCAGCGATAAGGTTTTCGCCGGTTGAAAACATGAAGGTAGCGAGAATCACCAATACCATCGTTAAAGCGATATCGCCTGGGCTGGGGACGCTCAGTAGTGCCGTGAAAAGAATGCAGCCGAGACTCGATAGTATTAAAAAATGCTTTTTTCTCGCGCTATGGTCGGCGATCGCTCCCAAAATGGGGGCGCTGATGATTACTAAGGCATTCGCAATGGCGAGCGCAATAGTCCAAAGCAAGGTGGCAGTGCCGGAGTGATCAACATTGGTGCCAGCGGCGATGACGCCGACGAAATAGGTATTGAAAACCGCTGTCAATACTACAGTAGTGTAACCAGAGTTAGCAAAATCATACATTGACCAGGCAAAAATTTCACCACGTGTAGCAGCGGGAAACTGTGGGTTTGTCAAGCGATCCTCATTAAGTGCTTGGTTAAGCTTATAAACAGTGTAACGCAATTGCGCTAGACCTTGAGTCAAAATGCGCAAGGAGTTTGCCATTAATTTGCGCTTCAAAACGAAGAATTCAGGGAATAAATTTTTTTGTTGTCAAAAGGGAAGATGCCGATATAGTCTTTACGGAACGGCGCTTTTTGTATTTCCAAAGTCGGTGCCGTTAAACATTACAGATATTGCGACGATAAGAATATTACATCGATCTTCTCGGCGGGTTTCCTAGCAAACCGCCGACGTACACCTCGGTGTGATACCTTGGTATACGCATCATTTAGATCTCTAACCGTGGTATTTGAAACACGCGCTTCAATGCTCTTTGTTGACGCGTAAGATTGGATGAACAAGGGTGCCGAAATTCGTGCTTTTTTTGTTTTAAAAGGCAGGTTTGATGAAGCTTTATATTGGTGAAACATTAGGACTATATGAACGGAATTTTCATCGCTTGATGGACTTAATTCCTGATTTCGGTCGCGTTGAGGAATCATGTTCTATCGTTTCACGGGTGATCGATGGTTTCGATTTATGGCTGCATGTCGTTGAACGCCGCAAATACACAACGACTATTACGTTAAGCTACAGGTTGGCACAGCAATATGCATTGATCACCGATCCTTATGTCAAAATACGCCTGTATCACGATGCGAAGCTGGCGGAAATAATTGGCTACCAAAACGAAGCTAAATTTTTACCCAAATATGCTTATCCCAATCACAAAATGTTTCAGCCTAGTGAAAAGCGGCATGTAAATTTATTTCTGACGGACTTACTTCGTCATTGTTTGGCGCAAGGTCATTGTTTTATTCCAGAAGGCGTGCTGACCAAGGCCTAAATAAGGGTTGGGTTGTGCCGTTTTTCTTTGTCTCGCCATTTCTAGAGAGCCTGTAAGGCTTAATCTGCAGTCCTAATTGTATCCGTTCATTAAAGCTTTTTAATAGAGTTGCCGTTGTTTAGCCTGGCTATCCCTGTAGCGGCTAATGAGTTTTAAAGGAATGCGTATGCCGGCTTTGTCAAATTTCGATTTTGCAACACGCATGTCGTTGCCGACCAAAATTAATGCGGCGATCGCTATTACATTTCTGTTTGTGATCGCCAGCGTCACCTTCTATACCGCTCACCGCGAGAAGGCGCGCGCCTTGGAAGACGCAAAAGAACAAACACGCAATATGACCACTTTTTATTTTGATAGCTTAAATACCATGATGCTCACCGGTACCATGGATCAGCGTACGCTGTTGCGTAACAAGATCTTAAGACGCCAAGGTGTTGTTGATGCGCGTGTCATCCGCGGGCAACCCGTCAAGCAACAATTCGGGCAGGGTTACGCGGAAGAACAGGGGATGGATGATCTTGATACGCGCGCTTTAAAGGGTGAAGAAGTGATCACGGTTGAGAATGGCAAATTAGGCCGAGTGATTACCGTGCTAACCCCATTTCTGGCCACGGAAGACACCCGCGGCGTGAATTGTTTACAGTGTCACGATGTTCCGTCTGGCGCAGTTAACGGTGCGATTCGAGTTAGTTTTTCTCTGCGCGATATGGATAAGCAGGTTGAGCATGACCTGTGGATTGGTGCTGGCGCGAATCTGTTGCTCATGATACTTGGGTTGGGAGTGATTAACTGGTTGCTGCGCAACTGGATTACTCAGCCCGTCAATAATTTCATGGACGCGATAGCACAGCGTTCTCATGGTGACACTACCGCTAAGGTTTCCGTCGTAAACAATGATGAAATCGGCCGCTTAGCTAAGGCGTTCAATAATATGACCGACAAGGTCAATGCGATTGTGCAACGAGAGCACGAGACCGCCGAAACGTTGCGTAGTAAGGTTGATATTCTACTTGATGTGGTGAGTCGGGCAGCAAAAGGTGACTTAAAAGGCAAGGTGCGTTTTGCTGGCAACGATGCCATCGGCGAGCTCGCTGGTGTGATTCAAATAATGATCGACAACCTTCGCTTGTTGATTGAGGACAAGCACCGAACGGTCGAGGATTTGCAGAAGAAAGTCGATTCAATTCTTGTGGTAGTGACCAAGGCTGCCGAGGGCGATCTCACTGGACGTGTAACCTTGCAAGGTGACGATGCCATCGGAAGACTGGCCAAGGGCGTACAGCGAATGATTCAAAACCTCGATACCTTGGTGTCGCAGGTGCAGCAATCAGGGATCCAAGTGACATCGTCTGCTACCGAAATCGCAGCGACTGCAAAGCAACAGGAAGCCACGGTGGCGCAACAAGCGGCCACGGTGAATGACATTGTTGCCACGTCGACGCAGATATCCGCTACCGCTAAAGAACTCTCGTCAACCATGGATGAAGTGGCGGAGGTAATGGAAAATACTGCCATGTCTGCGCGAAGCGGTCATGTAGGATTGGAGCGAATGGGTATAACCGTGAATCGTATTGTCGATTCGTCGAGTTCGATCGTAACCAAGCTTGAAGTATTGAGCGAGAAAGCGCGCAACATTAACACGGTTGTGACAACGATTACTAAAGTTGCGGATCAAACCAATTTATTGTCGCTCAATGCGGCAATCGAAGCAGAAAAAGCCGGTGAGTATGGCCTAGGTTTTGCGGTAGTGGCGACGGAAATTCGTCGGCTTGCTGACCAAACGGCTGTGGCCACTTGGGACATTGAACAAATGGTTAAGGAAATTCAATCTGCCGTCGCTGCAAGTGTAATAAGTGTTGAAAATTTTTCGCATGAAGTAAAGCGAAGTAGCGAAGAAGTGACACAAATAGGTCAGCAGTTTGCGACGATTATTGGCCAAGTACAGGCGTTGACACCACGTTTTGATGCGGTACATTCCGGCGTGCATTCGCAGTCAGACGGCGCTGAACAAATTGTAAATTCAATTATTCAGCTTAATGAATCTGCGCAGCAGACGTTAGAGTCGTTACGTCATTCACATCAAGCCATCGATCATTTGAAAGACGCAGCCCATTCGTTGCATCACGGCGTGTCAAAGTTCAGTGTGTTAGGTGCTAAGGCGCTGCCTGGTCGAGAAGTTTAGCTCGAACGGAGTCTGATTTATGCTATTGGTGTTGCTGACCTGCGAAGAAAAATGGTACGGCATCGATGCAGAAAAAATTGTCGAAATAGTTCCTTTTGCCGCGCTCAAGTTTGCTGAAAAGGCCGATCTACAATGTGCCGTTCTGATTCGCCACGGTCGGCCAATCTCTGTCATTGATTTTACCTACCTTACCTTAGGTAGGCCGTCCAACGTCCTTTTTAGCACGCGCATTATTATCGTCAGAGTGAGCAGTGAAGGCACGCTTAGAAAAATCGGAATTTTGGCGGAAGGTGTAACTGAGACGCTAAAAATAACGCAACCCGAGAATACATCGCGAACTAGCTTGCAGCCTTTTTCCGAACAAACCGTTGTTGTTGAAGGGCGAAGCATACATCTTGTCGATATACCTCTTTTGTCCACGCTATGCACTGTCGAGGCATTTCTAGAAAATATCGACCCAACGCCTCCGATGATATTTCGTCATGATTGACGAACAGATAAAGAGTATTGTGCAGCGCTATTGTGGCATAGACCTCAATATTCTTGGGTCGCCGTTACTACAGCAAACACTACGCCATAGAATGCTTGAGACCGGCACCGCGAGGGATTCCGAATATGTGGCGTTGCTAACGCGCAGCGACGATGAAGTGCAATGTTTAGTCAATGAGCTCACTGTGCCGGAAACATGGTTTTTTCGTGATGAAAAACCATTTGAATTGTTGGCCAAGTGGGGCAGCGAAGAGCGTTTGCACAAGGTGAACTCTGGCAAGCTCCTTAAAATCCTAAGTGTGCCATGTGCCAGCGGTGAAGAACCTTATTCGATAGCGATAACGTTGTTGGAAACCGGTTTTATGCCCGGGCAATTCCATATCGATGCTCTTGATATCAATACCCACGCCTTAGCGCTCGCTGAATGCGGAATTTATGGCCAAAAAAGTTTTCGTTCGAAAAACAAACACTCGATGCGCTATTTTAAGACTGTTGAAAACGGAAATGTCGCCATCGACAGCCTGGTGAAAAAAACCGTAACGCTGTGGCATGGCGATGTACTTAAAACACCGCTGCTAGTGCAGGCTGAACATTATGATGTGATTTTTTGCCGAAATTTGCTTATTTATTTTGACAAACAAACACAACAAAGAGCCGCGGTACTGCTTGAAAAATCGCTGGTCGCGGACGGATTGCTTTTCTTAGGGCATGCCGAAACTAACTGTGTCGGGACTATGGACGTCGTTAAAAATAGTCCTGGCACCTTTTGCTTAAAAAAGCGAACACCAACGACAAAAATGACAAGAGTCGCTAAGTCGACACCCAAGTCAGAAGTACAAGGTGCTGAGTTGGAAGTGCCAGACCTGCTCAATGTAGCATTGGCGACAGCACCGGTGCTTAAAAATCTCTCACTAGAAGCAATTGAAGCGGTGTATCAGGCGGGTCATATCATCGAGGCTGCGCAATACTGTGAAGCGTTTATTGCGTTACATCCAGACAGTCCGTTGGCCTATTTTATCCTGGGTCTCATTCGCAAAGCATCAGGTAATGATGCCTTAGCCGAAAGTTTACTCCGAAAAACCGTATACCTAGATCCTAAGCATCATCGCGCGATGGTGGAGCTCGCAAATATGTCAGAGCAACAAGGTGATAAGCAATCTGCTTTGCAGTGGAGAGCGCGCGCGTCGCGGGTGAGCGCTAATGACTAATGCAGCGGCATTGAACGAACGTTGTTGGAATCGAATAGGCGTGTGGGGCCGTGAACTACCGCGCTGCGTTGAGCTAGAGAAGGTCGCGCATTGTATGAACTGTCGTGTTTATAAGACGGCGGCGAGTAATGCGCTAAATCGTGCCGTGCCAATGGAGTTGCGCGAGGAATGGCAGCTTCGTTTGGCTCAGGACTCGCCACTGCCACCCAAAAAAGATCTAGCAATTTTGATATTGCGCATAGGTTCTGAGTGGCTGGCTCTTTCGGCTGTGCTACTCAATGAAATATTCGAATGCTCTGCTATTCGTCGCATTCCGCATGCTAAGGATAGCGCAATTCTAGGTTTAGCCGCGGTGCATGGTCAGCTTCAACTATGTGTATCCTTGGCAGAACTATTGGATATTGATGCGCGGCCCGCAAATGAACTCGGTCTGGCTCACCCGGTGAGGCGCGTTGTTCGGCGCATGGTGGCCATCACCTTAGCCGGTCGTAGTTATGTTTGCCCCTGCGATGAGATAGCGGGGATTCAGCGCGTAAATTCGCAATTGTTGGGCGAGGCAGACGGTGCGCCGCGTGGTGTCGGATTTGTTGCGAGGCAAATTGAGTGGGAGCACCGATTGTTGACCTATGTGGATGAAACAGTGCTGACGAGTGCATTAAGACTTCGGGGCCTGCAATGAAGAATAGTAAAGATTTTAGCGGCTTCAGTTTGCAAGAACTGTTTCGATTGGAAGCCGAGCAGCAAGTCACCGCGCTAACAAGCAGCCTATTAAAGCTGGAAGCGAATCCGTCGGATATATCGATTCTTGAGGCCTTAATGCGCGCGGCGCATTCTTTAAAAGGCGCCGCGCGTGTCGTCCGGCGTCAACCCGTTGTTGATATCGCGCACCTAATGGAAGATAGCTTCGTCGGTGCTTTACAAGGACGTTTGATGCTTGACTCCTCTGCAGTTGACATCTTATTGCAGGCTGCGGATGTGATATTAGAATTAGCACCCGTGGATGAAAGTGGTGTCGCCTGGGAAGAGCAACACAGTTTAAAAATGCAAGCGCTTCTTAGTGGCTTGTCCAGTCTTAGAGAGAATAATCCAGCTACGTTGGGTGAATATTCGACTGATTCGACCAAAGCCGATGTGTTAAGAAGTGACGATGGCAACCATCTTAAGCGTGACTCAATGCGAGTCGGTATTGCAGCGGAAACTGCGCTAAAAGTCGCGTTAAAACCAAACGGCATACGACAGTTGGACCGGTTAATGGCACTGTCGAGCGAATTGTTGGTGGAAGGCCGATGGGTCAGCTCGCACCTCCGCAGCATGCATCGTTTAAAGCGTGTAAATATGGATTTAACGGCCAGTATTAATAAATTGCGTCTGTCTGTGCAAACCCTTGGGTTGCCTGAGATGATTCGTATGCAAGCGGCGGATGTGCATAGCAAAGCAAATCAAGTAGGTACCTTGTTGGCTGAGAAAGTTACCGAGCTGGACATCTATGATCGACGCACTGCACGCCTTGCTGATCGGTTGCATCGCGAGGTCGTTGCGAGCCGCATGCGGCCGTTCAGAGATTGCTTAGTCCAATTGCCGCGTCTTACGCGTGATGTGGCGCGTGTGTTGGGCAAGTCAGCTGCGCTAAACACGAGCGGCCATCAAACGTTATTAGATCGCGATATTGTCGTTAAGTTGGACATACCGCTTAAACACCTTATCAACAATGCCTTGGATCATGGTATCGAGACACCGTCCGAACGCGAAAATTCCGGAAAATCGCCAGTCGGACGTATAGCGGTATCAGCATTTCAGCGCAAGGGTGCAGTGTTTATCGCTGTTGAAGACGATGGGCGAGGCATTGATCTTCAGCAGTTACGCAAAAAGATTGTTGCCAAAGGTTTGGCAACAAACGACTTAGCTCAAAATATAACTGATGCTGAACTAATGGATTTTTTGTTTTTGCCAGGCTTTTCAACTCGTGATGTGGTGACCGAAATATCCGGGCGCGGAGTGGGGCTAGATGTGGTTCGCGATATGGTACAAGCGCTACAAGGGACAGTGAGAGCCGAATCGCAGTGGGGTAAAGGTATGCGCATACTGCTCCAGTTTCCACTTACCTTGTCGATCGTCCCCACCCTCTTGGTGGAAATTGCTGGCGAACCCTTTGGTATTGCTTTAGCGCGCATTGAGCGCGTTATTCGTGAAGAGCAAGAGTCCTTTGATCGCATCGAAGGACCAATCTGTTGGCGATACGGCGATCAGACGATAGCTCTTTTCCCCGCGCATGCGTTGCTCGAGCTGCCCCACAATGAAGAGGATCGACAGAAAACCATATCCGCGGTTGTTTTAACGGACGGTGAAGACGTTTATGGCCTTGTCGTTGATCGGCTGTTAGGTGAGCGTGACCTAGTTGTGCAAGCGTTGCCCGCCCACTTAGGCAGAGTTAAAGACATTTCTAGCGGCGCGATTATGGAAGATGGTACTCCAGCATTAATGATAGATGTGGATGATATCTTGCTTGCTTGTAAGAAGGCACTGATTAGTGGTTTTTCGCAGCTAAATCAGAGGCCACTTACAACCTTAGGCAAGCGCATTCTTGTCGTCGACGATTCGCTTACGGTAAGAGAGGTGCAACGTAAAATATTAGAAGCGGAAGGTTATCAGGTTGCCACCGCAGTCGATGGTGTGGATGCGTGGAATACTCTACGCGCGGAGGCATTTGACTTAATGATCAGTGATGTGGATATGCCGCGTATGAATGGCATTGAACTAGTTCGAATGTTAAAGCGAGATGACTCTCTACGCAAACTGCCCGTTATGATCGTGTCATATAAAGATCGTGATGAGGATCGCTTCCGCGGCATGGACGCGGGCGCCGATTATTATCTTGGCAAGGGTAATTTTCAGGACGACGCGTTGCGTAACGCCGTATTTAACCTGATAGGGAATGCGTCGTCATGAGAATCGCCATCGTTAACGATCTGATGGTGGCCGTTGAAGTATTGCGTCGGATCATAACGATTTCAAAAAAGCATCAAGTGGCATGGATAGCGCATAATGGCGCAGAGGCGCTTCGCTGTTGTGCCCTGGATGTCCCCGATCTAGTGCTTATGGATCTTTATATGCCGGGGATGAGTGGTGTGGAATGCACCCGGCGTATCATGGCGACGACTCCGTGCGCGATTGTCGTGGTTACAAGCAGTGTGACAGAACACCTCGCAGACGTTTTCAATGCGATGGGTGTAGGTGCTCTGGATGCAGTCAACACACCAATCCAATTCGATGCGCAAAATCAGGATTCAGTTAATGAATTATTGAGAAAGATCAATA
>JANPPH010000419.1:0-3283 GCA_031428395.1 Gammaproteobacteria bacterium | reverse complement strand
CGCTTAAGATGTTGAAGATGGAAGATTTTTTCGTTAAATTTTGGCGACGCCGTAGTCACCCCTACGGTGAGCCAAAATTTAACGAAAAAATCTTGCAGATTCAGCATATTAAGCGTCCGCAGTAGGTTCCAACTGCCTTTTTTAGGATGAAGGTTTGGCATGGCAGTGGGTCATCGACGCCGCCTTACAGCTTCGACAACGCTTGCAAGAATTGGGCTTGGAATCTTGGGTGAAAACTACTGGCGGGAAAGGTTTGCATGTAGTCGTGCCCATTGTGCCGAAATACGATTGGAATGTTATCAAGGCATTCACCCAAGCCATAGCCATCGAACGCGTAAACGCAGCCCCTCATCGCTACACCGCAAACATGTCCAAAACGAAACGCGTAGGAAAAATTTATATCGACTACGTGCGCAACTCGCGTGGCGCCACCGCTATCGCCAACTACTCAACACGCGCACGTAGCGGTGCGCCCGTGTCTGTGCCATTGGCCTGGGGAGAGCTGCCAACGCTGGCGCGCTCGGATAGTTATACTGTGACGAATGTGTTACAGCGGCTTAAAACTTTGAGCCATGATCCTTGGGAAGGGTTTGGGCAAGTGAAGCAACGGGTGACGAAAAATATGCTGAAAATATTCGGCGTGGATGGGAATTGACAAAATTATTCATCGCTCGAAATTGCGGACTGCTGGATATGCATTTGTGTGGCAGTTGTCCTACGAAAAATCAGAGTGATCTCAGCGACGGATATCCCTGCCGATGGCAGCGCGGCGCGGGTGACCTTAAGCAGCTATGACGAGCTCAATCGGCCGGTACGGATTGTCGGCCCTGTGTACACGGATGCAGCGCTAGGCAGCATTCGGCCGGTGACGCGATACCGTTACAGCAATCTGGGTCAGCTTATTCAAGTGGATGCCGGGCGTACCGATGCGACGGGGACGAATGTGGCGGCGGACGTTGTTAGCCCACAAATGCGCTACGTCTAGCCTTCTCCAATATGAAATGAGCCTGAAGGAGGATTAGGTTTGGGTCATGATGGGAATCCCAACCCGTCATTACCGGTAACTCACAATCTCATTTAAGTGCCGACCGCGATGTTTACGGCGTGTCTCACAAAAGGTTCTCGCTTCCTGAGCGGCAACGCTGGAGCGGATCGACGCGCAACTGGGAACGGGTTGCCGAGGTTCACTTTGAATCCTGACCGGTAGAACTCGAAACTGGGCAAACCAAACGAGGAGGCAGAAACGATGCGCAAAGCGGCCTAGTGGCTAGGAAGTGAGGCGACAACTACTTTGACAATTGCCGGAGGCAAACGGATCCTTACTTTAACCTTGCACGTCCGAGTTGATGGCGTGGTTAGGCCATCTGTGTTTCATAGAGAAAGTGAACCCCAATAGATGAGACCGGAACACGCAAACCAAAACAGCCAATGTCCAAGTATCAAGTAATCTTGCCCTTTCCGTTTGAGGAAGACCAACTGAATAAGCCAAGCGCAGCCCCATAAAAAATAGAACGCCGCGAGCGAAAAACCGATCAACTGTTTTTGAATGAAGATGTCCGTGAAGGCAAGGAGAAAAAGCAGGGTGGACAAAACAAGTAAGTCGACCGTAACCAGTTGGAAGGCGCACATGGATTGAACCCAGTTACGCTCCACTACTTCGAAGTTAGCTAGGCTTCCTTTTTGGGTCAACTTAGCCGGCTCCGTACTTAGTGCCTCACGAATGCCGCCAAAGATGTGCGCAAAGAAGGCGAACAACGTGAGGCATCCGACAATGGCAATTTGGTAGTTCATATTTTTCCCAAGCGTATGATCGCCCAACGCAAAGGTGAGCGGCGCGACGCTAGGAGCGTCCGCTTGACTGCCGGGTTGGACGAAGCCGCCATGCGGCAGAAAAAGATCAGCATCCGTGTAACACTCCATTACCTGCCCAATTCCGGGCAGCCTTGTCATGGAGTGTACTATGGAACCCAACGAAAAAGCGCGCTTCGATACCCTGTACGAATCCCACCTCAGAGCCTTGAAGCTCCGGGGTTGAGCGACAGCACCATCGACGTTTATTCCCGGGCGGTACGCCGCCTTGCCGAGTATTACGATTGCTGTCCCGACCAGCTTAGTATTAAGGGCACTTCTAAAAATTCGATCAAGGCGCGAGGGCAAGGCGGAAATGGGCGAAAAAGCGCAGTTTACACGAGGTAAATGAGCATTTTGAGCCTATTTCCAACGCAGCCATCGCGGCTTTAGCGGATTTTTAGAGGTGCCCTTAAGCAGCTACAAGTCTATTTCGCCGCCTTGGTCGAATCCCATTCCTGGAGCACCGTTAAGGTCGACCGCAATGGGCTGCAATTCTTCTGGCAGCATGTGCTCAATCTCGACTGGCAGTGGCTTGGGATCATCAAGCCGCCCCAAGTCCAGACGCTACCAGACATTCTCACCGTCGCCGAGATCGAGCGGTTGATTGGCGCGACGCGTCATCTCGGCTTTGGCATCCTGCGTCGCCCTACCTCCTCCATCCATGGAGTCGTGCGTTATCGCGTTTTTTTATTGGCGACTTACTCAATGGGCCTGCGGCTGAGCGAGACCTTGGCTCTGCAAGTGGGTGATATCGACGGTCAACGCAAAATGGTGCACATCCGACGTGGCAAAGGCCATAAAGATCGGATGGTGCCGTTGCCAGATCTGACCTATGGGGCTTTGCGTGCGCTGTGGCGTAAACATCGCCATCCGTATTTGTTGTTTCCCAATGCGATCGGTTCGCCTGAGCGTATTCAAGCCGCGATCTCGCACATGGATCGCGGTGGCGTTCAGTCGGCGATGAAGATCGTAGTCGCAGAGTGCGGTTTTAAAAAAAGTTTCGATTCACTCGCTTCGCCACGCCTTCGCTACGCATGATGTACAGGATGTACGAATGTCGTGAAGCACAGGGAAGTGCGAGAGCGACCTGCTTGAACAAGGCCTGAGCCTTCGCCATATTCAAAGTTTGCTCGGCCACTCCAGTCCCCTCACCACCGCGCTTTACACGCAACACACACCCACCACAGATCTCGCATCACTGTCAGTCATCAATCGCTTGGTGAATACACTGCGTGTCGATGTGAGGAAGCGCTGATGATAGAACTCGCCTCGCTCATCGATCACTATCACTATCACTATCACGATACCTTCATGGCTCGCTACGGTGGCCGTCTCTTGCCTGTTCAGCAGCAGGCCATCGATGCGATTCGCCGCTGCCGTACACCGGTGGCCGGTGAATTACGGGTGCATTGCACAGGCTGTGAACAGAGTC
>JANPPH010000418.1:0-7384 GCA_031428395.1 Gammaproteobacteria bacterium | reverse complement strand
CGCGAGAAAAGATGAAAAACAGTCGGAGGCGTAGTCACTCTACGGTGACAGACTGTTTTTCATCTTTTCTAGCGCAGATTCAGTGCTTTGCGCGGCCGCAGTAGAGCGCTAATGGAAAATCTGGGTTTAAGCGGCGAATTGCTTAATAATAGCCTCTAAATCCTGAGCTTTGTCCATGACCTCCTGGGCTAGCTCCAACGCTATTTCTTCCGTTATGTTGAGTGATTGCAGAACTTGTGGCGCTAATTCGCCGCTTTCAGCGTCACCGATATTGTTTCTTTTTAGTAAATGGTCGGCGACATAGCAAATTGTTGCGTAGACCGCGTGCGGATGACTGGTTTGGGCCTCATGATGATTCAAGCAGGCCATGACCAGTTGCGGCGGTAGTTGCCAGTTGTGCAGCAACCAGGCGCCCACTTTATCGTGCGATTCACCAAATACCTCACGCTCCGAATCAGTAAAATGTTTGTGAGGGTTCGCGGCAAGAAAAGAATTAAGCATGTCAAACTCAGTAGGGAAAATGTGTCCCAGCACCAATGCGCCAATATTGTGCAGCAGACCCGCCAAATAGGCTAAGCCCGGAGCAGGGCGCTTGGATTGAGGCATGGCCAAGGCCAATTTTTGACAGAGTATTGCACTGTAGACGGCATGGCTCCAAAACGCATCTAGACCCAAGGGGCCGTTGTGAGGCAAATTGAACGGTTTGGCGACCGCGATGCCGAGCACTAGATTAATCACCGTGTCATAGCCTAAGACGCGCGAGATAGCCGCCTCAGGGGAGTCAACCTTGCCGCGATAGCCATATAGTGATGAACTGGCATAGCGTATAACCTGGGCGGATAAGCTTGGGTCGAGCTCAATGACTTTAGCTAAGGCCAGCACGTCTCGCTCGGGTTTGGCATGCAACTCAAGGACTTTTTGGGCCATCATCGGCATGGCTGGCATTTTGTCAATTTGATCAATACGGAGCCGGATATTATTAAGCTCGGACATATGAGGTCCACCTAGGGTTAGTACTATTAGGCACTGTAGCGGCACATGCAGGGATTTTAATCACTGCCGGAGGCACATTTTCTCGATACAATGATATTTTTCATAGTCGCCTTTGTTGGGCGTCTCCTTCGCTGAGTACGCAGTGTCATCTGCGATTTATAACGGTAACTGCGCGATGTTCTTCAAAAATTTCTTCAAACCAAAATGGCAACACAGCAACGCCCAAGTGCGGAAACAGGCGTTATTGGCGCTCGATGCCACGACCCCGGAAGCCGTGGTAATTTTTAGCCAGCTTGCTAAGCACGACACGGATCCAGTGTTGCGTCAGTTGGCGGTGCGTAAATTGACGGACGTGGACGTGGTTCGGGATATCGTTGCCACAGACAAAGATGCCACGGTTCGCGAATTTGCGTTGCAGCGCTACCGTCGCCTGCTGGCGGGTTTAGATCCGGGTTACGCGGCGGAATTATGCGTTAAGAAGCTCCCTGAGCTAACAGATAAGGATATTGAATTCATTGTTCGACAATCCGCCGATAGTGGCTTGCGCGCGGCTGCAATGGCGTATGTAAAACGCGAAGCGCTGTTTGGTGACATGGCAATCATCGATCCAGATCTTGATCTGCGTCTCGCAGCCTTATCCAAGGTCACGCAGAAATCCACGCTGGAGCGGGTTCTGAAAAGCATGCGCACGCGCGACAAACGCGTGAGTGCAGAAGCCGAACAACGGCTTGCGGCGTTGAATGCGCCGACGCAGGAACCGTTACGCTGGGCAGAAAAAATTTCCCAGCTGTGCGCCGAACTGGAATCGTTGCACGCGACCACGGAAAAGCGCGGCGATTGGCAGGATGCGAGCACCCGTTTTGAACGTATTCAACACGACCTGCATGTGTTGCAAGCAGAACGTTTAGCGGGTGGCTTTACTGTCGCAACCGATGACATAGAGCAACGCATCGCACGCACCACCAAAGCATTTACCCAAGCGTTGGAGGACTGGCATAAACAGACACTTGCGGAAGCCGAAATCTCGCCTCTGCGTGACCAAAAATTTGCTCTGCTAGCTGCCCTAAGCGCTTTGCAAATAGAGGGAGTGGACGTACAAGAGGCTAGCACGGTTGCTGCAACGCTTACGCGACTTAAAACCGATTGGGCTAATAGCGCGAAGCTTTCCGACGAGGATGAAAGCCTCCTGCAAGAGCGATTTACTAAACAATGTAGCCAAATAGAGTTGTGGCTCAGCGAGCAGCAATGTTACGCACAGTGGTGTGCGGCAACGGATAGCGTGCTGCAACAACTTAGCGACACAACTAAAAACATGTTCAGCGAGCGTGAACTCAATGAGTTTGCGCGACGTTGGCAGTCGTTAGCCGCTGACACACCGCGTATGGACCCGCAGCGCGAGCAACAGTTTGTGACAGCCTTAGCTATGCGGCGAGAGCAAGAGCAGCAGCGTGATGTTGGACGTCAAACATTATTGGAACAGTTTAAAGTTTTGGTTGCGGATGTGGAATCTGCGCTCGCTGATGGGAGAGTAAAAGATGCGGCTGCACTAGCCCGTCGGACGCAGCAATGGTTGACCAGTAGCGCCGAAGTAGATCGTCAATACCTGCATAAACACGCTATTTCGCGACGTTGGCGCAAGGCCTTTGCGCAAGTTAAAGAATTACTTGATTGGCGAGGCTGGGCAAATACGCCCGTAAAAGAACAGCTTTGCCAAGAGATGGAAGCGCTCAGTGCAGAGCTTGTGTCGCGGGAACAAGATGCGAGTGTCGATGCGCAGAGTATGATTAACCAAGTGAAAGCACTGCAAGCGCGGTGGGTGAAATTAGGCGCATCGGAACCCGAAGCCGAGGGACCGCTGCGCGAGCGTTTCCAAGCTGCGGGCGATACGGCGTACGAAATATGTCGCAAGCATTTCGCCAAGCTTGCACAGCAACGTAATGTCAACTTCGCTGCCAAACAGATGTTGTGTCAGCGCTTAGAAGAGTATTTGGTGACGGCACTCATCGGCACCGAGCCCCCCACCATCGACGAACGCGCTGCAACACAAGTAGTTGACGCTGCTCAGCGCGAATGGCGCGACATAGGCGTTATAGATCGCGATCAACACGCGGCTGTCAGTGAGCGTTTCAAACAAGCTGTGGCAGCAATCAAGACATCCATACAACAACAACGCGTACGCAAGCGTGATCAAAAGCAAGACTTGGTCGCGCGTGCGGAACAATTGGCCGCGGCGGCGAGCGTGGCAGAGATAGATGCGATAACCTTGAGAGCGTTGACCGATCAAGCAAAGTCGTTACAACTCGAGTGGAAATCAGTGGGTTCTGCGGCCCAAGAAAAAGAACTTTGGCAACGCTTCCGCGGCGCAAGCGATAAGGTATTCCAGCAACGTAAGCAGCATCAGGATGATGCTAAACGTGAACGCGATGCCAATCTTTCTGCAAAAATTGCATTATGCGAGCAAGTGGAACAGTTGGCGCAATTACGCGGTGATGTTTTGCGCCAAGCGCGAGCGCAGATGGAAACTGTAAAGACCCAGTGGGAAACCATCGGTCTGATACCGAAGCAGGAAATAAATATTGTCCTACAGCGTTTTCGTCAGGCGCTGACGATGTTCGAAGATCAAGATCGTGCCCGCATTGGTGCCCTGGAGTATGCCAAGGAAGCGGCGATTACACTTAAAGTGCAGTTATGTATGGAGATGGAGGCGCTCGCCGATGAAGTCATTAGCAAAGGCATAGATCGTGAGCATGCTACGGCGAAGCTGAGTGTCGCGCAAACTGCCTGGGAGCGTATTCAATCACTCGATGCGCACGCAGAAGACGCAATGCGTGAGCGTTTTCAAAATGCCACCGACTTAATTTTAGCGGCTGATGCCTGGGGCGATGCGGTGCTAGATCGCTTCAACAACGACAAGACCACCAATCTGCAGAAACGTGAAGAACTTTGTTTGCAATTGGAGATATTGGCCGAAGTAGAGTCGCCTGAACATGCCAAACAAGCGCGTATGCAATATCAAGTAGCACAGCTAGCGCGCAAGATGAGTCAAGGCGGTGTCTATGACAATGATTGGGATGCCAAACTTGAAAATGCCCGCAATATCGAACGTCAATGGTATTTCACTGGCCCAATCCCGACAGACCAAGCGTCATCGCTAGAGTTGCGATTTAGCCAAGCGTGGGTTGCGTTAAAGGGGAAGGGTGAGGGGCAGGTATAGTAAATAGCACAGTTTTCTTTTAGATGTCTGCTTCAGCGTTTAGCCCAGATTTTTCCTTAGCCTCGTAGCGAGGGTGCGCAAGGTGCTGAAGATGGGCGAGAAAAGATGCAAAACAGTCGGAGGCGTAGTCACACTACGGTGACAGATTGTTTTGCATCTTTTCTCGCGCAGATTCAGTGCGTTGTGCAGCCGCAGTAGAGTGCTAATGGAAAATCTGGGATTAACCTAAACAACCTTCCGATAAGTCCTCGCCACATACTCATCTACAATCTGCTGAAATTCCTCGGCAATATGCTCGCCTTTCAAGGTCACTGTTTTTTCACCGTCGACGTAAACCGGTGCGACGGGTTTTTCGCCGGTGCCCGGTAAGCTAATGCCGATGTTTGCTTGTTTGCTCTCGCCGGGTCCGTTGACCACGCAGCCCATTACTGCCAGGGTCATGTTTTCTACGCCGACGTATTGGGTGCGCCAAAGCGGCATTTGTTGACGCGCGTAGGTTTGGATTTGTTCTGCTAGGCGTTGAAAATAATCGCTGGTGGTGCGGCCGCAGCCAGGGCAGGCGATGACCATTGGGGTGAAGGCGCGCAGTGACATGGTTTGGAGGATTTCTTGCGCGACAATGACTTCTTGGGCGCGGTCGCCGCCGGGCTCGGGGGTGAGTGAGACTCGGATCGTGTCGCCGATGCCTTCTTGTAATAGCACTGACAATGCTGCCGTGGAGGCGACGATGCCTTTGGATCCCATGCCCGCTTCAGTCAAACCTAAATGCAGCGGATAATCGCAGCGTGTGGCTAAATTACGGTACACGGCGATTAAATCTTGGACTGCGCTGACTTTGCAAGAAATGATGATTTTGTCGTGGCCCAAGCCGATTTCCTCGGCTTGTTTAGCGCTGTCGAGCGCTGACACAATCAATGCTTCACGCGTTACTTCAGAGGCTTGGCGCGGGACGGCTAAGCGGCCATTTTCGTCCATTAATCGAGCCAATACGGCTTGGTCCAGGCTGCCCCAGTTGACGCCAATGCGTATCGGCTTATCAAATCGACAAGCAGTTTCGATCAATGCGTTAAATTGTTCATCCCGCTTTTTGCCGCGCCCGACGTTGCCCGGATTGATGCGATACTTCGCTAGAGCACTCGCGCAGTCCGGGTATTTAGCGAGTAACTTATGCCCGTTAAAATGAAAGTCGCCGATTAACGGTACGTCGCAACCCATCTTATCGAGTTGTTCGCGAACACGCGGCACCGCTGCCGCGGCTTCTTCGGTATTGACCGTGATGCGGACTAATTCTGAACCGGCTTTGGCAAGTTGTGCCACCTGAATGGCGGTGCCGATGTGATCTGCCGTGTCGGTGTTAGTCATGGATTGCACGGCCACCGGGGCATCGCTGCCAACCATCACTTTGCCAATGCGGACATTAACGGTGTTTCTACGTGCTCGCAGATCGTTCATTGTTTAAAGGGTGCCTAGTTAAAGACCTCTGCAGATCGCGCTTGAGCCGTTCAGCAAGGAAAAATGGAGGGTTAAACGTTCATAATAACCTAGTTATAGGCTCGGGCAGAAGTCTTGTCTTTGACGTCAAGAAACGTCAGCGCCGACCGATACACTGCCAAACGAGCTTAGCGAATTGGGGACGGGGACTGTGAAAAATAAGAATCGTATACTAACAAAACTCGGCGTAGTCCATGGCTACGCCGTCTTTTTTTAGTTGTTAGACAATGCCTTCGCCCTGATTTAGCGGTGCTGGCGAGTTGCTGGCCTGCATTGTGAAACTTTAATTGTTATCCGTATCGCCCCACCCCACCTGTTTACCTCGCTTGCACACCGCATGATGTTGCTGATGAAACCCACGCTCTCAAAATTAAACCCAGATTTTCCATTAGCACTCTACTGCGGCCGCACAACGCACTGAATCTGGACTAAATGTAGCTTTTGCCAACTTATGCAAAAAAAATTCAAGAAAACGGAATCTGATGACGACACTATGCGGTAGCTAAAGGGCTTTTAATTTTTCACTGGTATACAAAAGTATACAAAAGGGTCACGAAATGACGAAGTCATGGTTAGTAGCAGGTGCAGTCAGTGCAGCATTAATGGGGCCTCTGACCGCTTGGGCAGATTTAACGCTCGGCATCTTTCCTCGTCGACCCGCCAATCAAACTGTGCCCGCCTTCACCCCATTAGCTGAAAAGTTATCTGTCGAGCTGGGCGAAAAAGTCACCTTGGTTGTGGCGAAAGACTTTGATGCTTTTTGGCAAAATGTTACCGATAGAAAGTACGATATCGTGCATTTTAATCAATACCAATATCTCAAAAGCAAAACCCTAGGTTACAAAGCTATTGTTGCTAACGAAGAACAAAAGCAAAAAGAATTAGCCGGCGTGTTGCTGGTACGTAAGGATAGTGGCATAACTAAAGTGTCCGATCTAAAAGGCAAAACAATCATGTTTGGCGGTGACGAGAAAACCATGGCCGCCTATATTGCACCCACTGCCATCTTGAAAAAGCATGGTCTGGTAGAAGGGAAAGACTACCAAGCGAAATTTGCACCCAACCCTCCTGCGGCTGCCATTGCTGTATTTAATAAAGCTGCCGACGCAGGCGGCGTAGGTGATGCCATTTTGGAGCAAAAGGCAGTGACATCGGCCATCACGGCGATTGATATGTTAGTGCTGGAGAAGTCCGACGCCTTTGCGCAGTTGCCTTGGGCAGTGAAGGGTGATTTAGCTAACGCTAAAGCCGCAAAAATACAGCAAGTCATGATCGATTTACAATCGACTCCTGAAGGCAAAGCGATTCTTAAAGCCGCCATGGTCGATAGTTTTTTTAAAGTCTCTGATGCGGATTACAGCAAGGCTAAACAGATTATCGAGTCCGTTACCGGCGAGAAGTTGTAACAGGACGGTTCCGCAGTAGGCTCGGCGGCGATTTAGAAAATTACTGTAAGCGGGTTGAGAACGAAAATGGTACAGGAAAGTAAGTCCCAATTTGGGCTGTCAACAAAATTCATTGCTCCTTTGTTGATTGTTATAGTCCTAACACTCTCGCTAGCGACCTGGGTAATTTCTGATAAAAACCGCACCGCCAACGAGATTGAAACGACGTTGGCGGTGCGTGCGCTGAAGGCCGAACAAACCTTCCTCAACGACAATTTGCTCAAAAAGCTCGAATCAAAAG
>JANPPH010000417.1:0-5435 GCA_031428395.1 Gammaproteobacteria bacterium | reverse complement strand
TCTGCGTCGCGCTCTCCTGCCTGCTCCACGATCGCTCGCGTTTCTTGTAGCGTTAAGCGTAGATCGTCCCAGCCTACAGAAATAAGGCGACGCGTTACAATGGCGCGAGACAGCTCCTGAGGAGCATCTAAGCGGCTAATGAATATTAATTGTGCGCCGTCTGGTATCTCATTTACAGCGCATGCAAGCAAGCCACAGAACAGCGGCGAAACCATTGCATGTTGAGCATCGTCGAAAACAATTACTGTGTTAGGCGGAAGCAAATTGTATAACGCGCGAAAAAAGCGTCGCGCAAAACCCGGGAGATCGAATCGGTACTCGGGAGTAAGTAACGGCAAAGAAACATCGTCACGTTGTACGGCATGAGTGGCTACCGCTTGCTGCAAGTAGTAAAAAAAAGTCGCAGGATCGGTGTCACTACTGTCGACTTGATACCAAAGAATAAGAGAATCGCGCGCCTCAAGATAACTGGCCACTAGCGTGGTTTTTCCAGATCCAGGAGGTCCATTGAGCCATATGGAGGAGTGCGCGCCGTGTGCGTCAAGGAGGGTAAATAGGCGGTGACGGGCAAGCACACCAAACAGGCGCGGGCGAGTTAATTTTGCCGAAATTTTCACGGGTTAAGCTCCACATTCCATGGCTAGTAGTCGTCCTTCAAAACTAAACGATAGCGAAATACGTTAAGCGCTGTAATCAGATCTTTCGCTAAAAAATCGAGGACAAGCGTTAAATCCAGATTTTCCATTAGCTATCTTCAGCACCTTGCGCACCCTCGCTACGAGCGCTAATGGAAAATCTGGATTGAAAACGCTATAAGCTCTAGTGGTTTTCCGTTACATTTTCTTGTAGAGGTAACGATGGGCAATTTCAGCACGCGACGTACTAAAAGTAAGCAAAAAACCACAAAACGCCGACAGGCGCAAACACGTAGCGTATTAAAGTAGCAGCCCCCAAATGATTCATTATTTTTTCGGCTATAAGCCGCTTTTAAGTTTTCTCAGTTCGCGTAACGGCTGCGTATTCTCTCAGCAGTGTTGTTACACAGTTGTGACATTTACCCCAGATTTTCCATTAGCCCTCTACTGCGGCCGTACAAGGCGCTGAATCTGCGCCAGAAAAATTAAAAAACAGCCTGTCACTGTAGAGTGACTACGCCCCCGGCTATTTTTCAATTTTTTTCGCACATCTTCAACATCTTGCACGCCCTCGCTACGAGCGCTAATGGAAAATCTTAGTTTAACCAAAAACCTAAGGAACACATTGTCATTCGCTTGCCAACAATGTGCAATGTGTTTTTTTGTTGAGACCATTGCTTTCTTATAGTGGGATATCCAGTTAAATGCTGTGATTAGCCCCTCCATGGGTGCCAAGGCACCGATATATCCAGCGAAGCTGGCGCTTTATTGCGTAGCTTAGACGGCACAGCAAACTTTTACCCGGCATCTTTGGGCTTCGTGCTTTAAGACATGAGTAACTTCAGTTTGGAAAATGGGTGTTCCAGGCATGAATTATTTCCTCCAAATGAGCTACAACAAGCTTTTCGGCTTTCTTAAGCTGCTCCGATGAAAGACCTATACTCGTGCCAAAGTTACCTCTGGGGTTAACCAGAACTTTGCCTTGCCGTCTGGGTGCGAGATGTGTATATGCATTCTCGTCTCCTCGCGGAAGAAGAAAAAGAAGCGAAAGCTGCCTTCACGAAAGATTGTCGGTGCCATGCTGTAATTCTAGCACCTGACGTGTTACTCCTGCATTGAAAAGCAACAGCTTTTTGTCAGATTGCCTAATGGAGCTGTAAAAAAAATAATTTTGAACCAGAGATCCTGCCTTGAAAACAATCTTTTAAAAAAGTCGTCGGTCACGGGGCGTCTTCAACCCAGATTTTCCATTAGCGCTTGTAGCGAGGGCGTGCAAGGTGTTGAAGAGGTGCGAGAAAAATTGAAAAATAGCCGGAGGCGCAGTCACTCTACGGTGACAGGCTGTTTTTCAATTTTTCTCGCGCAGATTCAGCGCCTTGTGCGGCCGCAGTTGAGGCCTAATGGAAAATCTGGGTTCAAATGCAAAGCATGCGGATGAAGGCATCCGCATGCTAAAAACTTCATAGCGAACTTAGAAGCTATACGCTGTGGATAAAAACATCGTATACGAATACGCCTCGATGTCTTGTACTTCATTCGAGCCGCCTACAATCTGTCCCTTACCGTCTCCCATGCTGTAATTGACGCCCAGCGTGATCGATGAATTGCGCATAAAGTGTGAGACGCTAGCGGCGCTGCCCACGTAATCAATGTGCTCTGGTTGGCCCATCGAGGTGTTGCTCACCTCTGGCGTGTTAGCGTTGTTAGTGTATAAACCACCACGCAACACCCACGCGCTGCTTAAATAATATTCAGCTCCGCCAGCGATGTTAACCGTCAGCTCCTTATTTCCAAAGAGTGCATCCTCAGTACTGCTGTTAGCGCTGATATCCAAGGAGAGTAATAGCGCTTTAGTGGGGAAATACGCTACGCCGACAACGGTTGTTAGCGGATGCACACGCTTGATATCTGTCGTGCTTGAAGTTCTGGCTAACGCAGTGGTTGAGGCGCCTTTGGTCGTAACTTGGCTATCAGTAGCCGAGTTAAGCAACATCGTTTTACTTATACTCGCACCAATAGACATTTTCTCCAATGGACTCCACATGACACCTAAAATCGGCCTCAAGCCATACTCTTTAGTTTGAAAATAGGTGTTGATCCACTGATAGGCACCGCTGGTCAAAGTCGCGATTTGGTTTGAGATCCATTGGCGCTCGCGGTAATGAACGTATAGGGTTGCGCCAACAGAAAGCCCATCCCGAAGTTCCATCGCATAAGACGGCCCAATGTTGTAAGTCCTATCGCGGTTATCAAAGTTAATGATATATTTCGAAATTCCCGAAGGGGTATCAGTGAACTCCAAGTCTTGATCTTCAATAATGGAGTCTGGCACAGCATAAGAAAAGCCGATGGAGCCTTTGCCAAGCGGTTGGATCACGCCGAAAAAATTGGGCACAAAACTCGACGATTCTCGATCCCAATCTGACAAGCCACTCAAACCACGTTTATAGGACTTATTGCCCACGTGGTAGGCGTTGACGCTCGCCGAGACATTGCCGCTCGCGGCATAGACGATACCGGACGGATTGTAAAAAAGTCCCGCCGGGCTATCTGAGATGGCGGTGTAAGCCCCTGCAAGACCGGCAGCGCGTTCACCAATCAAAATATTTTGATAGTGGTATTCGTCGGCGTTACCAATCAGTGGCACCCATACTGCTGCTACGACACACGCACTGCGAAGGCCACTATTAGCGAAATCCAACAGCTTCATTAAAACGCTCCTTAAGGGTAGGATTATGCAGTTCAGCAAGGCCCATGCTCGACTCTGTCTCAGTCAAAGCCGTTATTCTCGAATCCAGGGGTGGATGGGTGGCGTCTATCGCGATATTGCCCTTCGTGTTTTCTCGTAGTCGTTTAAAGTAACGCGCAAAAGCGCCACTGTCATAACCACTCATTGCGGCGAGCGTTAGCGCAATGCGGTCCGCCTCTAGCTCTGAGCGCTTATCAAGTCCTTCCTTAAGCAGAATTTCCACCGCTTTATCGGCGGCTTGACTGAACGCCACACGCGCCGGATCCGATACCCCGCCAATCAAGCGCGACAGGCCTGCTCCGGTTTGAGTTTCGCGACCTCGAATATTCAATGCTTTTACAATATGCCGTTCCGTAACATGCGCGATCTCGTGCGCCAAAACCGCCGCCAATTCGGCCTCGTCTTGTGCAAGAGCTAAAGCTCCGCGGGTGATAAATATATAACCGCCTGGTGCAGCAAATGCGTTGACCATAGGCGTATCAAGAATACCAAAATGGAACTCAATCTCTTGGCGATTTGCATTACGCGCCAGCGCATGGCCAACTAGATTCACGTATTTGGTCCAACGTAAATCATCAAGCAAGGGATAATGCGCCAACAGCCGCGCCGCTACGCTACGTCCAAACTCAACTTCAGCAGAAATATCGTCTTGGTTTATCGATGACGACCAATTCTTGTCTGACAAGCGCTCGCGGTATTCAGGTGCCGCCATTGCACTATTGATGAACACGGAAAACAACATAAAGCGCGCAACAACTAATGCCGTTGGCCAAACCCCTTTAAACGTATTCATTGTTAGGTCCGCCTACTGGAGTTTTGGTTTGTCATAACCTGCGGCGATGAATGCCTCAAGTTCAGTTGACTCGACGGCAGTCATGCCTTCAAGCTTTCTCAGCGCGCGAAAATTTCCGGCTAAATCATTGTCCCGTAAACGATCATCAGCTGCTAACCCGCGAGTAGCACCGGCTGTCGTCGCGCCCGAAGACCTGCGGCGCGCCACTGTCTTTATATTCTGTTCGTCGCCAGTCAACACCGTGACCTTATCCATTGGCGGATGATTGCCAATTACCAACGCGGAAATCCAACCCACCTTTTCCTGATACTGAACTTTATACCAGGTGCCATTTTTTTCTAACGCAGTAAGCTCTGTGCCTTTCATCAGCTGCGCGACTTCTGCTTGGCCAAATTTAGGTGTCGCGAAAATTGTCGCCTTAGCGCTTTGCACGAACAATGTATCGGCTGCCGCAGCACAGAGCGACACGGACACTAAACAGCCGAGCACCATGCATTTACCTAAATGAGTGAGTTTCATCGTTACTCCCCTATTTCGCCATCATCGTGTATGCGCCATCCCAATCCTGCGGCGGCGCATTCTCTAAATAATCTCTGCAGCGAATTAACAAGGTATGCGCCGAGTTGTCGTCGGGCAGTGCTTCAAACGCCTCTATAGCTGATTGCCAATGCCGATTCAAATACAAATCGAACGCGCGTTGTGTGGCTTCCGCGATCTCTTTCGCGTGACTCAGTTGCGCAGGGCTTGCCTGCGGCAATTCCAGTGGCCGATAAATTCCAATCGGTATGTGCTTACCTTTGACCCGCACCAAGTCGACAATCGCACATGGCACTACTGACGAAACGGCTTTATAGGTCGATTCGGATATAAGCACCGGATAGCCATATTTACTCGTCAACCCCTCCATGCGCGAGGCAAGATTGACGTTGTCGCCAATCACCGTATAGTCTAGTTTTCGCGCTGAACCAATGTTGCCAAGAATCACATCGCCGGTGTTTAGACCAATACCAATACTGATCGGTGGCAATGATTTTTGCCGCACTACCTCGTTTACCCGCTCTAAGCGCTGTACCATTTCCAGCGCCGCAGTAACGGCCAAAACAGCGTGATCCGCTGTTTTAATCGGCGCGCCCCAAAACGCCATGATGGCATCACCAATAAACTTGTCCAAGGTGCCGTCATACTTAAAAATTACATCCGACATTTCGGAAAAATGACAGTTCAACAACTCCACCACCTCTTCCGCCTGCAACTTTTC
>JANPPH010000416.1:0-8095 GCA_031428395.1 Gammaproteobacteria bacterium | reverse complement strand
GGTTTCGATGCGCGCGACTCCACCAGCGTCGATGAGCCTGTTCCCGATTATCGTGCATCGCTGTCCGACTCTATTGAAGGGCTCAAAATCGGTTTGCCCAAGGAATATTTCGGCGAAGGATTGGATGAACAAGTGGCGCGCTGCGTGGAAAGCGCGATCAAAGAATACTGCAAGCTCGGTGCTACAGTAGTGGATATCAGCCTGCCTAATACCCGCCTTGCTGTGCCCGCTTACTACGTGATCGCGCCCGCCGAATGCTCGTCTAATCTCTCGCGCTTTGACGGTGTACGCTTTGGTTATCGCTGCGATGAGCCAAAGAATCTTGAGGACTTATACAAACGCAGCCGCGGCGATGGATTTGGCGCTGAAGTAAAGCGCCGCATCATGATTGGCACCTACGTGCTATCTGCCGGTTACTACGATGCTTACTATTTGAAAGCGCAGCAAGTGCGCCGCTTGATCAGTCAAGATTTCCAGAATGCGTTTCGCGATGTCGATGTCATTATGGGTCCAACGTCGCCCACAACAGCGTTCAATATAGGTGAGAAAACCGCTAACCCCGTGACGATGTATTTGTCAGACATCTACACTATCGCCGTGAATCTTGCAGGGCTCCCCGGTATGTCAGTGCCCGCTGGATTTGTGGGCAAACATCCAGTCGGCCTGCAAATCATCGGCAACTATTTCCAAGAAGCGCGGCTATTAAATATCGCCCATCGCTTTCAGCACGTCACGGATTGGCATGCGCGTTGTCCGCAAGGCTTTGAGTAATCAGCAAGAGAAAGGTTTGATATGGAATGGGAAACGGTAATCGGTTTAGAAATCCACGCGCAGTTAGCCACTAAAAGCAAAATTTTTTCCGGCGCGGCGACAGCCTATGGCGCTGAACCCAATACCCAAGCCTGTGGCGTTGATTTAGGCTTTCCCGGCGTATTGCCAGTCTTGAACAAAGAAGCCGTACGCATGGCGATCAAATTTGGGTTGGCCGTTGGTGCCACCGTTGCACCGCGCTCGGTGTTTGCACGTAAGAATTATTTTTACCCCGATCTACCCAAAGGCTACCAAATCAGCCAATACGAATTGCCCATCGTGCAGCGTGGCACAGTGGTCATTGAAATGGACGATGGTACGACCAAAACCATCGGTGTTACGCGTGCGCACTTAGAGGAAGACGCAGGCAAATCCCTGCACGAAGATTTCCAAGGCATGACAGGCATCGACTTAAACCGTGCAGGCACGCCGCTATTAGAAATAGTGTCTGAACCAGATATGCGCTCCTCGAAAGAAGCCGCCGCGTACATGAAAAAAATTCATTCCTTGGTGCGCTATCTAGAAATTTGCGATGGCAATATGCAAGAAGGCTCTTTCCGCTGCGACGCCAACGTTTCAGTGCGTCCTAAAGGACAAAAAGAACTCGGTACCCGCGCAGAAATTAAAAATATTAATTCCTTTCGCTTTGTGGAGCGAGCCATCAACTATGAAGTTGAGCGTCAAATAGATATTTTGCAAAGCGGCGGCAAAATCGTCCAAGAAACCCGCTTATACGATGCCGACAAAAACGAAACCCGCAGCATGCGCAGCAAAGAAGAAGCGATGGATTATCGCTATTTCCCAGATCCCGATTTATTACCTCTCCACGTTGATGAACAGGCCATTAACGACGTGAGAAAGACATTACCAGAATTACCCGATGCAAAGCGCGACCGCTTCATTAACGCCTACGGATTATCACCCTACGATGCTGCGGTGCTCACCACTAGCCGCGAAATGGCGAGTTATTTCGAGCTAACAACGACAGCTGCGGGCAATGAAGCGAAGCTCGCCGCTAATTGGATTCTGGGCGATTTGTCCGCGTCATTAAACAAAAGCAATATCGAAATCGGCAATAGCCCCATTACACCCGGCATGCTAGGCGGCATGATCCAGCGCATCAAAGACAACACCATCTCTGGCAAAATCGCTAAAGATGTTTTTGAGGCGATGTGGCGTGGCGAAGGTAACGCCGACACGATTATTGAAGCCAAAGGTCTGAGGCAAGTCACCGACACCGGCGCAATTGAAAAAGCCATCGACGACGTCATGGCAAAAAACCCTGAACAATTGCAACAATACCGCGCAGGCGGGGAAAAGCTATTTGGTTTTTTTGTCGGTCAAGTGATGAAAGCCACGCAAGGCAAGGCGAATCCGGGACAAGTGAATACCTTGTTGAAGGAAAAGCTTAAGGGTTGACAGCATTGGGCGGGGCGCTTTGGCCAAACGCTATGCGCCCCCTCCCCGAATAGTCCTGTTGTTGGCCAACCTGACTATAATTCTGATCACGCAGTAGCTTAGTTACCGCCTCCGCTTGATCGTGCCCGTGTTCAAGCGCTAACCAGCCGCCAGGGTACAAATGCCGTTTGGCATCGGCCACAATCGCTTGCAATGCATCTAATCCGTTCGGCCCTGAAGCCAGTGCGCTGATAGGTTCGTAGCGCAGATCACCCTCACTAAGGTGTGGATCGGCTTCTCGAATATACGGCGGATTCGAAACGATAAAGTCAAAACGCTCATCTTGTAGTGGCCTAAACCACTCGCCTTCACGGAATTCAATATTGTTTAGGCCGTGGCGCTCGGCATTCTGCCTGGCCGCCAATAAAGCGCCAGAGGAAATATCTGTGGCAATGAGCCGACTCCGGGGCCTTTCACTGGCCAAGGCTAACGCAATTGCGCCAGACCCCGTGCCCAAGTCCACAATACGCCACGCCTTATCACGAGGAATATGTTGCAACGCAAACTCCACTAGCAACTCCGTTTCGGGTCGCGGAATTAATGTATGCCGATTCACCTGTAATTCCATTGACCAAAATTCGCGCAGCCCCGTCAAATAGGCGATGGGTTCGCCCGCAATACGCCTAGTCAATAACGATTGGAATTGCGCGAGCGCCGTGGTGCTGATTTCCCGCTCTGGCCAGGCACTCAAATGACTGCGCGGCTTGCCTAACACATGCGCCAATAAAACTTCTGCATCGAGACGCGCGCTATCGCACGTCTTCGATAAAATGTGTTCCGCGCGTTGTATCAATGACGCAATGGAATTCAGCTTCGATTACTCGCTCGCAATCAACGCCAACAAATCGGCCTGATGTTCATTAATCAGCGGTTCAATGACGGGATCAAGATCACCTTCGGTGATCGCATCAAGTCTATAGAGAGTGAGGTTGATACGGTGATCGGTGAGGCGGCCTTGCGGATAGTTGTAGGTGCGAATGCGCTCGGAGCGGTCGCCGCTGCCAACGAGAAGGCGACGCGTCTGTGCCTGTTCGGCCGCTTGCTTGTCGCGCTCTGCATTCAGTAAGCGTGCTTTGAGTAATGACATCGCACGCGAACGGTTTTTGTGTTGCGAACGCTCGTCTTGGCATTCAACAACGGTATTAGTAGGCAAGTGCGTAATGCGAATCGCAGAGTCGGTTTTATTAACGTGCTGACCGCCCGCCCCAGACGCTCGAAAAGTGTCAACCTTCAAATCAGCGGGATTAATTTCGACATCATCAATCTCATCGGCCTCCGGCATAACCGCCACCGTACACGCCGAGGTATGAACCCGCCCTTGCGATTCGGTTTCCGGTACACGCTGGACGCGGTGCGCACCCGATTCAAACTTCAATCGCGAGTATGCGCCTTGGCCGATAATGCGCGAGATGATTTCTTTGTAGCCTCCATGCTCGCCAGGGCTTTCACTGATGATTTCCAACTGCCAATGCCGCCGCTCTGCGTAGCGCGAATACATGCGAAATAAATCACCGGCGAAAATAGCTGCCTCATCGCCGCCAGTGCCTGCGCGTACTTCAAGAAAAATATTGCTGTCGTCATGTGGATCGGTCGGCAGCAGCAATTTTTGTAGTTCAAGTTCTTGCGCTTCTCTGCGTGCTTGCGCTTGTTTGAGTTCGTCCTGCGCCATTTTGCGCATTTCTAAATCGTCATCGCGCAACATTTCTTGCGCGGCTTCGGTGTCATTCAAGGTTTCTTGATAACCACGAAAACAGGAAACGACTGGATTGATTTGCGCATATTCACGCGACATCGCGCGAAAACGCTCTTGATCGCGAATGATGCTACTTTCGCCGAGGAGGGCGCTTAGTTCTTCGAGTCGTTCGGCGAGGTTTTCGAGTTTCTTGAGTACGGAAGGTTTCACAATATTTAGCTAATATCTTTGTCTTTAGGGTCGAATAAAAGCTCGCGCGCCGCATCGATCACTTCTGTGCGGCCATCAAAGCTGGCTTGGCGAAGTTGCACGCTAGGCGCATGGGTTAATTTGTTGGTCAGACCGCGGGCAAGAAATTGCAGCACTTCATCCGCGTTATGGCCGCGCGCTAACATGCGGCGTGCCTTATCCAGCTCTTGATCGCGGGTTCGTTCTGCCTGTTCGCGGTAATTACGAATTGTATCCACCGCGTTCAATGAGCGTAACCAGCCCATGAATTTGGCAACTTGGGTATCGATAATTTCTTCCGCTTGCTTGGCTGCCTCTTGGCGCGACTTGAGTCCTTCTTGAATGATTTCCTGGAGATCGTCGACAGTATAAAGATAAACGTCCCTTAACTCACCCACCTCGGGCTCGATATCACGCGGCACCGCGATATCGACCATAAGCATGGGTTGATGTCGACGAATTTTGATAGCCCGCTCCACCGCACCCTTGCCAAGTATGGGTAGCTGGCTGGCGGTGGAAGAAATCACGATGTCTGCTTCAGGAAGAAGTCTGGGAATGTCAGCCAGTGAAATTGCCTCAGCGCCAAAACCATCGGCGAGCGCATGCGCTTTTTCTAAGGTGCGATTGGCAATAATCATGCGCTTGAGGCCGCTTTCGTGCAGATGCCTTGCGGTCAATTCGATCGTATCGCCTGCGCCGATCAGCAGAGCAGTATGGTTTTGAAGGCCGCTAAAAATTTGCTTGGCGAGGCTGACGGCAGCAAATGCTACCGAAACCGGGCTTGAGCCAATGGCCGTGTCAGTGCGTATTTGCTTGGCAACCGTGAAAGTATGCTGAAACAACCGTCCCAGCAGTGTGCCCACAGTCCCTGCTTTCAACGCCGTCTGGTACGCAGCCTTGAGCTGACCCAGAATTTGGGGCTCGCCAAGGATTAGCGAATCAAGACCCGACGCCACCCGTAACATATGCCGCACGGCGAGTTGCTCCGGGTGAATATATAAATAAGGGTGGATCTCTTCCGGTTTGATTTTATGGTATTGCTGCAACCATTCTACGACTGCGTCGCAGTCCCCGTCGTTATCTGCGTAAAAAAGCAGCTCAGTGCGGTTGCAGGTGGATAAAATTGCGGCTTCATTGATTTTTGAATTGCTAGTTAAGTCGCGCAACGCATCGGGCAGACGCTCTTGGGCAAAGCTCAGCTTTTCCCGGATTTCCACCGGGGCGGTTTTATGATTAATGCCCAAAGCTAAGAGAGGCATGAACTTACCTAGTAATGGCGAATCAAAGGAGCATGGCCTGTGCCCCGAGAGGTCGCGTTAATCGACCGGGTGGATAAGTATAACAAATGTGCAATTTTGCAGGGAAATTCATAAAAGTAAGCGCCGCTTGATTATACTATAAGTAGTTTTCGGCCTAGATTTACTTTGTTTGATAGCACAAATTGCGTTATAAGGGAATAGAGCGGCATCTTGTTGGGTCATAATGGGTAAGGAAAAAATCCTTTAAATTCAATTGCATGGAAAATCTTTTGGTTTTTGACGACAGCGTCAGAGCAGAGGCTTTTTCCTGGAGTATTAAAATGAACTGCTCAGCGTTTGCTATAGGTTCGATGGCTCTGGCGGCACTACTCACCGGATGCGCGACGGTAACTCAACCACAGCCGGACGTTGCCTCACGCGTAGCCGGTGCCGATTCTAGCGCCACCCCAGTGGTGGATTTGCCTGCGGTTAAATTGACCTCTGAAATGGTCTACGAACTGTTGCTCGCCGACATCGCTACACAGCGCGGGCATTTTGATGTGGCAGCCAAGAGCTACGAGCAGCTAGCGCAAGCCACCCAGGATCCACGCCTAGCTGAACAGGCCACGCGTTTGGCTATTCATAATCAAGATCAGGTTAAAGGGCTCGCTCTTGCCAAGCTTTGGGTTGCTAAGGCACCGGCAAATTTAGAAGCGCGCCAAGTGCTTGCGGTCTTGTTAATACGCAATGGCCAGCCAGATGCAGCACTAGAACATATGGAAAAAGTGTTAACGGCGGCCCCCCAAGGCGGCGAGAACGCATTCATGGTTATTGCGGGTCTGCTGAGCCGCGAAGAAGATAAGCACGCCGCGGTAGACGTAATGCGAAAATTTATCGCTAGTCGTCGTGACAATCCGGAGGCTCAATATGCTTATTCCTTTCTAGCCGCCCGCGCCGGAGCGGCGGATACGGCGCGTCAAGCGATCGATCACGTATTGGAGCTAAAGCCAGACTGGCTCGAGGCGCAAGTGCAGCGCGTTCGCATCCTTAAGGTGCAAGGTAAGAGCGAAGACGCTATTGCGGCGATGAAAAAAATTATCGACGATCATCCGCAGGACAATGATTTGCGCATTAGCTATGCGCGCATGCTAGTGGATGAGGAGCGTTTTGAAGGTGCCTACGAACAGTTCAAACTCCTGTCTGAAAGCCAACCCGATAGTGACGATATTTTATTTGCCCTAGGTTTTTTAGCGCTTCAAACCGGGCACCTGGATGATGCAGATCGCTATCTGACACGTTTGCACCAAAGCGGTCGGCGTCCTACAGAAACACCCTATTACTTGGGTCGGCTGGAAGAATTGCGCGGCAATCAGGCTAAGGCCGTGGAGTGGTACAGCTCGCTTTCTGGGGGCGAAAATTACTTGAATGCGCGGATTAGAATGGCAGTGTTAAAGGCGAAGTCCGGCGATATTTCAGCCGCTCTATCGCAAATAGCGAGCCTTCGCGCCGAGCAACCTAATCAGCGCGTGCAGCTAGCCTTGGTCGAAGGTGAAATTCTTTTCGATGCCGAGCGTTTTGGTGATGCCCTCGCGGTCTATGACGCGGCCTTAAAGGATAATTCAGACAATACTGATTTGTTGTATTCACGTTCTATGGCCGCCGAAAAACTTAATCGCATTAGCGAGGCGGAAAGCGATTTGCGCAAAATTCTTGAGCGCGAACCGAACAATGCGGAAGTGCTCAATGCCTTAGGTTATACGCTCGCTGACAAAACTGACCGCTACGATGAAGCGTTGGCCTTTGTCGATCGCGCTTTGCGGTTGCGCCCTAAGGATCATTTTATCCTCGATAGCATGGGCTGGGTGCATTACCGCTTAGGCCGATATGAAGAAGCGGTTAAATATCTGCGACGTGCCTTAGATCTGAAAAAGGATGCTGAGGTCGCGGCACATTTAGGCGAAGTGTTGTGGGTAATGGGTAGCCGCGAAGATGCGCGCAATGTGTGGCAGCAAGCCTTAGACGCCGCGCCAGATGCCAAAAAGAGCCGTCTGCTCAATGAGGTGATGAAGAAATTCGATAGCCCATGAGGGTTTGGCGGAAGCGCTTAATAGCGGCGCCGTGGATAGCGATATTAAGCGCGTGCGCCGTAACGCCGGTTTCCAAGCCGCCAGTTAGTGACGTAGAGCAAGCCTGGGTAGAGCGGCAAGCAGCGTTGACGGAACTGGCCGGTTGGAAGGTCAATGGACGCATTGCCGGTCGTACGGAGGAATCAGGGTGGAGCGCTAATTTTCAGTGGACGCAGCGAGGCGACGACTATCATCTTAGCCTCAACGGACCGCTAGGGCAGGGCCGGGTTGAATTAGATGGCAACACGCTGGGCGTGTCCATGCAACTGCCCGATCAACAACGTATCACCGCCACGGATCCCGCAGATTTATTGTATCAGCGCACAGGTTGGCGCTTGCCCGTAGAGGCGTTGCGTTTCTGGTTGCGCGGCTTACCCGTCTCCGCCCCGATCGCGAAACGGTTGGATGACCAGGGCCGTTTGGCGACCCTTGATCAATTAGACTGGCAGCTGAATTATCAACAGTATATGCCCATTGGCAGCCTCGAATTACCCGCTAAACTGACGCTTAGCAAAGCAGATATGCGTATACGTTTCGTTATA
>JANPPH010000415.1:0-4684 GCA_031428395.1 Gammaproteobacteria bacterium | reverse complement strand
CCTCCGACTGTTTTTCTTCTTTTACCGCCCATCTTCAGCACCTCGCACGCCCTCGCTACGAGGCTAATGGAAAATCTGGGTCAAATTAAATAATAGATAAGGATGCGAGGAAGCGCCACTCTGTAAGAGTAGGTTACGCGTTGACGAAAGGATGAACCAATTATCGGTAGTGATCATTAAACAACCCCTCTTTCTTATCGAAAAAAAGGGGGTTGTCCAACTTGCAGAGGCTATAGCATCATGCCTTAGCGCGCATCTTTTCCTGAAGTTGAGCGGCTTTGTTTTCGAGCGCACCCAGTAAGGTCGTAAACGATTTGGCGAAAGACTCAACGCCCTCCTTCTCCAATTGACGTGTGATATCCGCAAGGCTGACCCCGGCTTTCGCCAACGCGGCAATATCATTATGTGCAGCGTCAACGTCACGCTCCAGCGATGCCTGGGGTGTGCCGTGATCTCTAAATGCCGTATAGGTGGCTGGCGGCACAGTATTCACCGTGTCAGGCCCAATAAGATTATCGAGATACAGAACGTCGCTCAAATTGGGATTCTTGGTGCCCGTACTTGCCCAAAGTAAACGCTGCGGCGCGGCGCCCGCTTCACGTAAGACATCGAAACGTGGCGAACCAAAGAGCTGTTTGTAAGTTTGATAAGCAAGCTTCGCATTCGCAATGCCGATTTTGCTCGCAAGCGCACTTAATTCGGGCGCAGTGTTTGTCTTAATTTGCTGGTCAACGGCGGCATCGACGCGGCTAACAAAAAAACTCGCGACGGAAGCGATTTTGGCCACCGGCTGCCCACGTCTTAGGCGAGATTCCAGGCCTAAAATGTACGCCTCAACCACTTCTTTATAACGCTCTACAGAAAAAAGCAGCGTGACATTAACGTTAATGCCGTCCGCAATTAACGCTTCGATTGCAGGCAAACCTTCTTTCGTCGCCGGAACCTTAATCATTAAATTAGGGCGATCAACACGCTTGGCCAAGCGCCGCGCTTCGGCGATGGTACCAGCGGTGTCATAGGCCAAATCCGGCGACACTTCCAAGCTGATCATGCCATCGGCGCCATTGGTCTGACGATACACCGGCGCTAACAAATCCGCCGCTTCCTGAATGTCGCGAATGGCAATGCTGAAAAACAGATCGCGAGTGCTTATGCGCGGATGATCGGTAAGGATACTAACAATGTACGGATCATAATCGTTGCTGCCGTTGATGGCCTTCTCAAAGATCGTTGGGTTAGAAGTAATGCCCCGCAGACCATCCTCGTCGATCATGCGCTTGAGCTGACCGGAGGTAATCATGGTGCGCTGAATATTGTCATACCACACGCTCTGGCCAAATTCGCCCAATTGGCGTAACGGATTCGTCATAATTTCCCCCAGACGCTAAAAGTAGAATGCACGGTGCCTCGTATGTATCGGGACGGAAACGTTTTTCTTAATCTCATACCTAAGAATGAATATTCCCACACATTAGGACAGGTGATAAGTAGCTAAAGTTTCCCACAAGGCTTAAGAACAATACCTGAACATTAGTACAATAGGATATTTAGGGCAAAAAAAAGCCCCGGTTTCAAGAAAGGGAGGGGAACCGGGGCGAGTTACAACCCGGCTTGGGGAGGCCGGGTATGTTGATCCCGTTCAGGGAGGGCGAACGGGAGAGCGCCAATCTTCACGCTCTATACATTAAGATAGATTGATTCCAATAAAGTTCAAATAAAAATTCAAAAAAACTTTGAATCTTTTTTTGAATATCAAAATGCGCCCCATCGAATGTATACAGCGAACATTTTAGACTTAATCTAAATTAGATTCTAGTTTTTTTGACTTCTGCTAAGCGGATGGCGGTTAAGCCAGCGATGGGAGATTAATTGAGCAATTCACGGGTTATGGCTTTCACGCTATTGGCTAACACCTTATCTTCTTCAATCCGGGCCCGTGTAGTACGGATTGTGGCTCCCGCGCTAGCGTAGCTCGCCAGACTAAACGTGTCAGCGATTTGCGATAATCGCATGTCGGCAACTTGCTGACAAAGAACCATGGTTATCGAACGAGCTGGCGATGTGACGCCTCTGCCTCGTGTCGAGACCCAAATGGTGGATTGATCGACGCCAAATTCGCGACAAACGGCGGCTACCACATCCTTTAGTGCAGGGCGCGCACTTGCCGACCTAAGTTCTGGCCGACTAATGTCAGAAACTTTGCCAGACAGAACTTTCTTTCTAAATGGATCGCTACCAAGTATCGGGTTGATTTTTGCTTGAGCATAAAAATCTAGCAATGCTTCGTCAGTGTCACCCGCAACGTAGGCAACATAACGCCGTTTGCTGTCCCGCACACCAATGGCGTTGAGAATATATTTTGTCGTGAGCCAAGGCGGCGTCGCATCAAGCCCTACATAGGATCGATAACTGGACCACTGATAGGCTGCGAGATCTTTGACCGCTCCTTCATCAACTGGATTGCGATGAATGTAACGCGAAAGCTCGAGCCAGTAAGCGTCTGCTTCGACCACGATGGAGTTGTAACGCCCACGAAACAAGGGGCCGCTGCGCTTTTCTTGACGATTGAAGTACTGTGTGTAAAGGCCATTCACGTGACGCATAATTCGTTGCAGATTGGCATCAGGCGTGCGCACTAAAAGGTGATAGTGATTATCCATCAAACAGTAAGCGTGCCATTCCGCGTTAAAACGCTTGAAGGTCTCGGCTAATACCGAGAGAAAAAAGGCGCGCTGCTCATCCGTTTTGAAAACCCGCTTGCGACCAGCGCCGCGGTTCATTACATGATACCAAGCGCCCGCAAATTCAATTCGTAGTGGTCTAGACATGGAAGCGAAAATAACATCAATTTGTATATAAAGCTAGATTTGACCCCGCACGCAGAAATTTCACAACGCGCTGCTCAGACTAATTTTTTTGCCGCAGAAGATCTCGGATTTCTGTTAACAGACGTTCCTCGGCAGGGGGGGACGGAGGGGCTGGAGGGCACTGGGCGGCTGCCTCCTTACCCTTCTTTAACGTATTGATTGCTTTCACCAACATGAAAATTACGAAGGCTACGATTAGAAAATCGAATACGGTTTGCAAAAATTCGCCATACCGCAGACTTACTACTTTGGAATCCACGGTTGCGGCTTTTAACGTTATGGCTAAATCGGAAAAGTTTACACCGCCAATAATCATACCTAAGGGCGGCATTATCACATCTTCCACCAATGAGGAGACGATTTTGCCAAAGGCGACGCCTATAACGATACCTACAGCCATATCAACGACATTGCCTTTAATGGCGAACGTTTTAAATTCTTGAATAATGCTCATTGCAGATCTCTCAGACGTTTAATGATTAGAAACCATATACCAGCGTTACCGCAATTTCGGTATCCAAATTTTTGGGAGTAAAAGAACAGCAAAAATTTAACTTAGGTGCATAATCCATCGCATGTGACTTCAAGGTTAGACTGATTTTTCAACGCGCCCATTTTGGCTGCACATTGCATGCCTAGCAAGTGTCTTTTTTTTTCGACAGTCTTTTTTCTATAAAAACCATCTGCTTGCGTGCTACACACGACCACGGATTCATCAAATCGGCGTTTTACGCATTAGTGTATTATAGAGAACAGAACCGCTAAGGATTTTTAGTTCACTCAGCAGAGGACAGGCCATGGACAGTAAATACGGATTCGGCAAGACAGTTAAGCTGACGTTCGATCAAGCCATCGAGCGCGTAACCCAAGGACTACAAGCAGAGGGTTTTGGCATACTCACTGAGATTGACGTCGCCGCAACGCTTAAAAAGAAACTCGACAAAAACATGCCACCATACAAAATACTTGGCGCTTGCAATCCACAATTGGCCTATCGCGCCTTGCAAGCGGAGCCATCAATCGGCCTATTGTTACCCTGCAACGTCGTTGTCCGTCAAAACGAACAACAGGAAGTTTTCGTCGAGTTTATGGATCCCAATGCGGTGTTGGAGCTCGTGGATAAACCCGACATCGCGCTTGTGGCGCAGGAAGTGCGTCAAAAACTTGAGCGTGTAATGCAAGGATTGCAGTGACTTCCTGACGGTTAGCGACGGCGAAACTGTCACCCACTGTGCAAACCGTTATCCACGCAACCGCCTCATTCTTTCCGTAGTAAACCTCTCAAATTTGCCAAGTGCGCTTGACCTCGCTCTTGTCTCTGCACGGGGTCCACTTTACTGGCATCGCCCTCCCAGGCCAAATCGTCTTGGGGCAATTCGGCTAAAAAGCGGCTGGGTTCGCAGGATATCATTTCGCCCTGACGTTTGCGGCGTGTTGTCAGTGTAAAGGTGAGCGTTTTGTGGGCGCGGGTGATGCCGACATAGGCAAGGCGGCGCTCTTCTTCGATTTGACTTTCTTCGGTGCTGTTGCGGTGTGGGAGAATTTCTTCTTCCATGCCGACGAGGAAGACGTGCGAAAACTCTAGTCCTTTCGCTGCGTGTTAGGTCATGAGATTTTCGCGTGGACCGCCCTCGTCTTCCTGGGTGCGTTCGAGAATGTGCATTAAAGTGATGTGACTAACCATGTCGGCGAGAGACTTCTCCTCCGTGTCTTGCTCTTGCATGCGCTGTAGCCAGGCGATTAACTCATTAACGTTGTCCATACGGCGGTCTGCTGCTCTGTCGTCAGTGGAGTTGTCGCGTAGCCACAGCGCGTAA
>JANPPH010000414.1:0-6898 GCA_031428395.1 Gammaproteobacteria bacterium | reverse complement strand
CAGTGCCGGCGGCGAAAATTACGGCTGGAATATGATGGAAGGCGCGCATTGCTATGCATCGGCCAGCTGCAACACGACGGGACTCACCCTTCCCATTACTGAATATGACCATCAATTGGGTTGCTCTATCACTGGCGGGTTTGTCTATCGCGGCAACGAGACCCCAACTTTACAAGGCATTTATTTATACGGCGATGCATGCTCTGGCCGCATATGGGGGCTGCAACGTACAGCCAGCGGCTGGGAAAATAAGCAGCTGACGCAGACTAGCTATTTCATTTCCACGTTTGGCGAAGATGAAGTGGGCCGCCTCTATGTCGCTGACTACCAAAAAGGCGTCATTTACCACATCGGCGGTGCAGCGCCTGTTGCGGCAAGCCGCAACAAACAACCCTAGCGCTATCGGTGCTTACCCTTAGCGATTACTCGCGCTGACACTAGTTGCTATTGGCCTTGGAAACAGGCTACATTAGCTGACCGATCGGTCGGTCAATAGGTTTTTTAGGTTATGGCAGCGCACAAAATCTCAGTAACGACACCATCTTTAGCCGAAGGCGCGCGTTCGATTATCGATGCCGCTGAAGCGCTTTTTTCGGAAAAAGGCTTCGCGGCCGTATCGCTTAACGATGTGGCGGAACGAGCGGGTGTCAGTAAGGCAAACATTTTTCATCATTTTGAATCGAAAGATGGTTTGTATCTCGCTGTACTGCGTTCGGCCTGTGAATCGGTGCCAGTGATTCATGATCTCGCTTCAAAAGACACACCTTACAAAGAACGGCTGACGACATTTATTCGAAGCCAATTGGAAAATATGCTGCGTCGCGAGCGTGTGTCTCGATTGATCCAGCGCGAACTTTTTGAACGAGGACCCCTGCAAGCCAAGCAACTTGCGGAACAAGTCTTTGGCAAAAACTTTTCTTATCTGGTCGGGCTTCTTCGTGAAGGTCAAGCACAAGGCGAATTGCGCGAGGATATCGATCCGGCCTTGGTCGCGACCTTGTTGATCAGCACCAAAGTTTTTTTCTTCGAAACTCGGCACGTACTACGGCATTTTTCCGAAGTTGATTTTGCTGATGAGCCCGCGCGTTATTGCGACATGGTTATCGATGCCCTGCTCACGGGTATAGGCCCTCGTACTCAACCACTTCCCGGCGCATTAAAATTGCCACGGCGTAAAAAATAAAAAGAGGAATAGGCATGCGCTATTATTGGATTTCTCTAGGATTAGTGTTGGTGTTAAGCGGTTGCGGCAAGAGTGACGACGGCGCCAAAAAAGACGCTGGCGCCGCCGCAAAAATGGAGCGTAAAACGCCTATAACCACCGTTCAAGCGAAGCTCGAGCCTGTGCGCGTCACGGAAGAATCCGCAGGTCAAGTCGAGAGTAAATCAGCGCCGCTGATATCGGCTGAAACGGCCGGCCAAGTAGTCAACGTGTTGGTAGACGTGGGCAGCAGTGTTAAGGCCGGCCAAACCCTCGCAGTGCTGGAAAGCCAAGACTATAAGCTCGCGCGCTCTTCCGCAGAGGCGGATGTAAAACGCCTCCAGTCGCTCATTGACAGCCAACGCCGCCAGGTGGATCGCTATCGCGATATGGTAGCGGAAAAATTTGTAACGCAATCGGTGTTTGATGAGGCCAAAGGCCAATTAGGCGCGTTGGAGGAACAACTGTCTAGCGCCCGCAATACCGTGCTAGTTGCGGAACTCAATCTTGCTAAAACCACGATTACGGCACCGATTGCAGGACAAGTGGAACAACGCATGATCGCGGCGGGTAATTTCGTCAAGGCGGGCGATCCGGCGTTCCGCCTTTCGACGCGCGGCAACTTGCGCATCCGCTTGCCGTTCCCTGAAACAGTCGCTGGCCGTTTGCATGTGGGTTTGCCCGTAGAACTCGCCATCGCCACCGCACCTGACACCACCATCACCGGCAAAATCTCCGAAATACAGCCCGTCATTGGCAATAGCAATCGGGCCATGAATGTCTTTGTCGAGATGGAGAATCCTGGTCAATGGCAACCAGGCGCCAGTGTTAAGGCCAAGGTGATTTTGGAAGAACGTGCGGCAGCAGTGATGGTACCCGAAATCAGCGTCGTTCGACGTCCGGCGGGCGATGTGGTGTATGTGATTGTACAAAATAAAGCCCAGCAGCGAGTGGTGAAAACGGGTCAAAAACGCGATGGCATGGTTGAAATATTAGACAATATCAAAGTCGGTGAAACAATTGCTGTGGACGGTGCAGGCTTTCTTACCGAAGGCGCTAACGTTGAAATACAGGATGTAAAATCATGACTTTGGCTGAGTTATCGATCAAGCGCCATGTATTGGCGTTCATGATGTCTGGCATCTTGGCCTTGTTTGGTTTTATCAGCTATCAACGCATTGGCGTGGATCGTTTTCCCCACATCGAATTCCCCGTAATTTCTATCACGACTGTCTTGCCAGGCGCGAATCCCGATATTGTCGATGCGAGCATCACCAGCATTATTGAGACAGTAGTCAACAGCGTGCCCGGCATTGACCATGTGCAGTCGCAATCATCGCCCGGTGTTTCCTCCGTCGCAGTATCCTTTAATCTCAAGAAAGACGTGGATGTCGCCTTCAACGAGATCCAATCCAAAATCAACCAAATTGTTTCCCAACTACCCGATGCGGCTGAACCGCCCTTAGTGGCCAAAGTTGAAGTGGGTGCGTCACCGATTATGTGGGTTGCGCTGCAGGGTGATCGTACATTGCAACAACTGAATCAATACGCACGCAATGTGCTGAAGAAACGACTGGAAACCATTGATGGAGTCGGTGAAATTCGCTTAGGTGGTCGCCGTGACCGTACCATCCGCGTCAATCTAGACGTCAACCGTATGACTTCGCTATCTCTTACGGCGCAGGATGTTATCGCCGCCTTTCGCCGCGAGCACTTACAGCTTCCCGGCGGATTCGTCGTAAGCGACCGCACCGAAAGTTTACTCAAGCTCGATCTTGAATTTCATAGTCCTGAAGACTTGGGTTGGATGATTGTCGCTTACCGCGATGGCGCATCAATCCGCCTGCGTGATATAGCGTCGATAGAAGATTCTTTGGAAGATTACCGCCAAGAAGCCCATTTTAACGGGAAAGCAAGCGTTGGACTAGGTATTGTCAAAATCGCCAACACCAACACTGTTGCGATTATCGATGAAGTTAAGCGCCGATTAGCCGCAGACATTATCCCGCAACTGCCGCCTGGTATGACGCTAAGCATCGCCTCCGATGATTCGACGTTCATCAATGAAATGATCGACACACTCAAAGAGCATCTCATCACAGGCACTATTCTCTCGGCTCTGATTGTGCTCGTGTTCCTAAAGAACATACGCTCCACGCTGATTATCGCCACGGCTATTCCAGTATCACTATTGGGCGCGGTGGCGATGATGTATTTTTCCGGTTTCACCTTCAACACCATGACCTTGCTCGCCTTACTACTTCTAGTTGGCGTCGTCGTCGATGACTCAATTGTAGTGTTGGAAAACATTTATCGACACCGCGAAAAACTCGGCTACGATGCTTACAATGCCGCCACAAAAGGCACAAAACAAGTTGTCTTTGCAGTGTTGGCAGCAACTCTCTCCTTAGTCTCCATTTTCGCACCGGTGATGTTTTTGGGCGGCATTCTGGGACGCTTCTTTGAATCGTTTGCGGCTGTGGTGACAGTAGGCGTGTTGGTCTCATGGTTCGTCTCTATGACCTTGACCCCGATGCTCTGTTCCCGTTACCTTCAGGTAAGTCATCACCACGGCAAGATTTATGGCGTATTCGAAAAAGTCTTCGTCGCCACCGACAACCTTTATCGCAGACTCCTGAACATCGCCTTACGCTTCCGTTGGATGATGGTGTTCGCCACGGTGTTGATTGTTTTATCCAGTGGCTACTTCTTCAACAATGTTGGCAAAGGCTTTGTGCCTGATGAAGATGAAGGCCGTTTTATGGTTATATTCAAAACGGGTTTGGGCAGCAATGTTAACTATACGGTAGGACGTTTAGAGAAAATTGAAGCGGCGCTGGCGAATAATAGAAATATCGCCACATTTTTTACTGCAGTGGGTTTGGGCCAAAAGGGTCAGGTCAATCAGGGCATAGCGTTTGTGCGTCTCACACCTCAAGCACAGCGTACTTTGCATCAAACTGAAATCGTCAAACAAGTGCGTGGCGAATTGGCAAAGATACCCGGTGTGAATGCCTTCGCGATGAACGTACCGATTATTGGTGGCGCTCGTGGTGAACCGCTTCAGTTCGCTATCACCGGTAATAATTTGCAAGAAGTAGCACAACTTTCTCAGATCATGCGGCAGAAGCTGATCGAGAATCCTGAGCTCGGTCGCGCAGACTTGGATCTGCAATTAGATTTACCACAAATCCAGCCAATCATAGATCGTACCAAAGCCGCCGCACTCGGCGTTTCCACCCAAGACATCGCCACAGCACTCAATGTGCTGGCCGGCGGTATCGATGTGGCCAAATATAACGACGATCCGGGTGATGGAGAGCGCTACGATATTCGCTTAAAAGCCCAAGCGGGTTCCTTTACGAATAGCAATGATTTACGCAATATTTATCTGCGCGGCAACGATGGCAACATGGTTAGATTGGACACCATTGCGAGCCTCAAGGACATTCTTGGACCTGCCATTATCAGTCGTCTGGATTTACGTTACGCCGCCAATTTCTTCAGTGCGCCTACCATCCCTCTCGGCACCGCTGTAGAGGAGGTTAAAGCCATTGCCAAAGACATTTTACCCTTAGGATACAACCTTCAGTTCCAAGGCGAAGCCGAAGAGTTTGCCAAAACGGCGCAATATATAATTTTTGCCTTTAGCATGGCCCTTGTACTTCTCTACATGGTACTCGCGAGCCAGTTCAACTCGTTTGTGCAGCCGTTTATAATCATGGTTGCGCAGCCTTTAGCAATGATTGGCGGCGTTATGGCGTTATGGCTCACCGGCACCACCCTAAATATTTATTCGATGATCGGCATGGTGTTGCTCTTGGGTCTGGTCGCCAAGAACTCAATTTTGTTGGTTGATCTCACCAATCAGCTGCGCCTTGAAGGCAAAGACATCGACAGCGCCCTACGCGAGGCATGTCCGATTCGCCTCCGGCCCGTGCTCATGACATCGCTCACCATTATCCTCGCACTCCTGCCAGCAGCCCTCGGCTTGGGCGCAGGTGCCGATACTAATGGACCTTTGTCGATTGCCGTCATTGGCGGCATGATCACCTCGACGCTACTCACTCTTATCATTGTCCCAGCAGTGTATTCGCTTGTCGAACACGGACTATTACGCCTACAAAATTGGCGTCATCAACGCGCAGCAAGAGCATAAATTTATGAAAAACCTCCATCTCAAGCTAAGCGTTTTATGGCTATCAACCAGTGTGTGTCTACCCCTTTGGGCTCAAGAGCAGGCGCTAACAAAAGGCCTAACCCCGTTACAGGCTTACACGCTCGCTTTCGAGAACAATGCCACGCTCGCGGCAGCCAGTGCAGACAATGCGGCCATTCAAGAGCGAATTCCGCAAGCACGCGCCGCACTCTTACCCCGCGCTGAAGCAAGAGCGGATATTAGCTACAACAAGAAAACTACCGAATATGACGGCCCGACGCCATTTCGCAGCGGCGACTTTGACGCTACAAGCCGAAATTGGATCGTTGAACTACGGCAAGTGATTTTTAATAAGGCGAGTCGTGAAGCGCTGGGGCAAGCAACCGTAGTGGTGGCACAAGGCGATACAGCCCTTGCCTTAGCCAAGCAACAACTCACGCTTGAGGTCATTCAACGCTATTTCGCTTTATTACTCGCACAAGAAGCCGTCGACTTATCCGTCATTGAACAGGAATCGGCGGCAGAACAGTTTTCGCGTGCCAAACGTGGTTTTGACTTGGGTGCTGCGACGATTACCGACGTGCATGAAACACAGGCTGGCTTCGATATCTCGCGCTCGCGCGAAATCGTCGCACGCAATGAACTAGCCATCGCACGCCAAACATTGGGCCGAGTCATTGGTAAAGAGCCGGTCGACATAGCGTCGCTAAGCAAAGCGGTGACTCTCACTCCACCACAACCCCAAGTGATGGAACACTGGGTCGACAAAGCGCGCAAGCAAAATCTGCAAGTAATCTTAGCTGAAAAAACGGTTGAAATCGCTGCCCGCGAAATCGGGCGCCAACGCGGCTTTGCCTACCCCAGCGTTGAGGCCGTTGCACGTTATGGCGATCACAGCGATAGCAGCAGCAACTTAGGCACTGGCATCGACTCGATCGAAGCGAGCATCGGACTTGAGGCGAAAATTCCGCTCTATGCTGGCGGCATCGTCGGCACACAAGTCAGACAAGTCACCGCGCTACGGCAACGCGCTTGGCACCAGCTAGACGATGCCCGCCAGCAAGCGACGCTACAGGCCCAAACAGCGTATCTCTCGCTCAACAGCGACATCCTCCGCGTCCAGGCGCTACAGCAGTCACAAATCTCCAGCGAAAACTCGCTAAAATCAACCCAGCGGGGGTTTGAACTGGGTTTACGCACGGGGATTGACGTATTGAATGCGCGCCAACAGCTCTTTGCCGCCCGACACGATCTAGCCTCCGCCCGTTACAGCTACTTGCTCAATAATCTAACATTACAAGCCGCCATCGGCGACTTGAATGAACAAGACCTAAGCGACCTGGAATCGCTGTTTCACAAGGGCTGAAATTAAGAATTCAACTTAACCCAGATTTTCCATTAGCACTCTACTGCGGCCGCGCAACGCACTGAATCTGCGCGAGAAAAGAAGAAAATCAGTCTGTCACCGTAGCGTGACTACGCCTCCGACTGTTTTTCTTCTTTTCTCGCCCCTCTTCAGTACCTTACGCACCCTCGCT
>JANPPH010000413.1:0-3636 GCA_031428395.1 Gammaproteobacteria bacterium | reverse complement strand
CGTTTTCCAATTATTCGGATGCCACTGATCGGACTAACAACTCTAGGCTTTGCGGAATTTGCCGCATCAAATGTGATCGAATTCATTCTGAAAAAATCTCTGCAGGTAGGTCTTTTTACTTCTTATCCCTAAAGTCCCTCGCAGGCCAGCGCCATGCATAGCGTATGTCAAGAGCTTTAGAGATGCGCGTTAGCGTTGGCTCTTGGGCGAGCTAATCAAGTTCGGCGCACCATGGCCGGATTTGCACAGCAGGAAAGCAGAGGAGATATAAGGCAAACTCATAAGGCGTATGTGACTGGAAGTATTTGTAGTTTACAAACTTCGCCCGCTTCAGCGATTAAAATCACCGCATTGTCATGCCAATCACCGACGACAAAACGTGTCGCCGTCACGCCGTTAATTTGCAGATGATGTTCTGCAGGACGATGGGTATGCCCGTGGATCATTTGCCCAACGTGATGTTGCTGCAGCGCGGTTGCCACAGCATATTGGTTTACATCCATGATGGAGGATGATTTTTTTTGCCCGCGTTTTTTACTTTCTTCGCGGTAGTGTTTCGCCGTTGCAATACGTTGGTCAGTGGGCATCGCCAAAAATTGCTGCTGCCATTGCGGATCGCGCACTTGTTGGCGAAATTGCTGATACTCAACATCATCAGTACATAACATATCCCCATGCATCAATACGGTGGGTGTGCCATACAAATCGATGACATAGGGGTCGGGAATAAGGCGGCAACCGCTCAAGCGTTCGAATTCTTTGCCAAGCAAAAAATCACGGTTGCCGTGTTGCAGATAAATGGGAACGCCACCCTGAGTGAGGGACAGCAATGCCTCAATCACCGGGAAATATTCCGGTGCAATGAGGTCATCGCCAATCCACACTTCAAAGAGGTCACCCAGGATAAAAAGCGCATCCGCGTTTTTAGCCTGGGTAGCTAAAAATCTAACAAAACCATCGCGCACATCTAGCCGTTCTGCAGACAGATGCAGATCAGCGATAAACAGCGTTCGGCTCATTAGTGGCTGTTACTTAGCGTCCGCAATCAATGTGATTTTTTTAATCACCACTGGCGTCTTGGGGACGTCCGAAGAAAACATGCCACTAGATCCTGTCTGGACCTTGGCGATGGCATCCACTACATCCATGCCAGAGATGACTTTAGCAAACACCGCATAGCCCCAACCGCTGCCAGTGGGCGCAGTGTGGTTCAGAAAATCGTTGTCCACAGAATTGATGAAGAACTGTGCAGTCGCCGAATGCGGGTCGGACGTGCGCGCCATGGCAAGCGTGCCGCGCTTGTTTTTCAAACCATTGTTGGCTTCATTTTGGATGGGTGCATCGACCGCTTTTTGCTTCAAATCTTCGGTGAATCCGCCGCCCTGAATCATGAAGTTAGGGATGACGCGGTGAAACACTGTGCCCTCAAAAAACCCTTTAGACACATAATTGACAAAATTTTCGACGGTTTTTGGCGCATGCTCGCGGTCGAGTTCGATGGTGATATCACCCATGCTGGTTTGCATTAACACTTTTGAACGCTCCTCTTTGGCAGGGGCTGCGACGGCAGCCAAACTGAAGGCAACAAGTATGACGGAAAAAAGGTATTGTTTCATTAAGATGTCTCCGGTTGTCGATGATTAACGCGCTATAATAGCTGGTTTGAATCCTTAGGGAAGCGCGGCTTATTTGGTTCTGCGCACACAATCCATTACTATGAGCAATTATGGCCGAAAATACTGTTAAAACCCGTTTCGCCCCAAGTCCCTCAGGCTTAATCCACCTTGGCAATGTGCGCACAGCACTTTTTTGCGCCCTCTATGCCCGCGCCGAGCAGGGCGTCTTTCTATTACGCATTGAAGACACCGACGCGGAGCGCAGCAAGCCCGAATACACGCAAGCTTTACAGCAGGATTTGCGCTGGTTAGGGCTAGATTGGCAGGAAGGTCCGGGTAAAGAGCGCGAACACGCGCCTTATGCGCAATCGGAACGACTCGACGTTTACCGTCGTTATTTCGACGTGCTTGAGCAACAAGGTCATGCCTATTTTTGTTTTTGCACCGAAAAGGAACTGGAAATTTCCCGCAAAGTACAGCAATCAGCGGGTCGTCCACCGCGTTACACAGGCACGTGCGCCCGCCTAAATTCTTCTGACGTCACAACGCGCTTGGAAAAAGGCTTGAAGCCAACGCTGCGTTTTCGCGTGCTACCTGGCAAAACGGTTGAGTTTAACGATTTGGCTCGCGGCCCTCAGCGTTTTGCCAGCGACGATATAGGTGATTTTATTATCCGCCGCGCCGACGGCACCCCGGCATTTTTCTTCAGCAACGCGTTGGATGATTCCTTGATGGGCGTCACGCATGTGCTACGCGGGGAAGATCATCTCGCCAACACGCCGCGACAAATTTTGTTACTTGAAGGTTTAGGCTTGCGCATTCCACATTATGGTCATATCTCCATGATTGTAGGTAACGATGGTTCGCCGCTGTCAAAACGCCATGGCAGCCGCTCTGTACGCGAACTGCGCGAAAACGGTTTTTTCCCCGGCGCTGTGGTGAATTATCTTGCCCGTTTAGGGCATCACTTTGAGAATAATGCTTATCTTAGCCTTAATGATCTGGCGGCAAATTTTCGCCTCGAACACCTCGGACGTTCGCCAGCCCGCTTCGATCCGGCGCAACTATTGTATTGGCAACGCGAAGCCATTATTCACGCTGACATAGCCACCATTTGGCAATGGATGGGGCCTGAAGTCCATGAATTAGTCCCGCAAGGCCAACGCGATCCTTTTGTCGACTCCATCCGTGAAAATGTCGTCATGCCTTTGGATGCCGTGCATTGGGCGCGAATACTATTTACCGATTCACTAATCGTCACCGATGCAATGAAAGCCGCGATACAAGAAGCAGGCGCCGATTATTTTATGCATGCGCTGCAGGCCTTGGAAAAAGCACAAACCGATTTCAAACTCTTGATCGCAGATTTAAAACAAACCACCGGCGCAAAAGGCAAAATGCTCTTTCAGCCGCTACGTGCAGCGTTAACCGGCGAATTAGACGGCCCTGAGATGGCACGCGTTCTGCCGTTACTCTCAGTCGTTCGCGCCAAGCGTCGCTTAGAAGCGTGTCTAAGTATTTTGAATGCCTAAGCGTTGGTTTTGAGCGCTTTTAGAATATCTATGTTGTTACATCCACTACTTTAAATTCAGAGACCCATGCTAACTATCCATAACAGCCTCACCGGCCAAAAAGAAGTCTTCACTCCCATCGAGCCGAACAAAGTTCGCATGTATGTATGCGGCATGACGGTCTACGACTATTGCCATTTAGGCCATGCACGCGTACTAGTCGTATTCGATGTTGTCTTGCGCTATTTGCGCAGCCTAGGCTACGACGTGACCTATGTGCGCAACATCACGGACATCGACGACAAAATTATCCGCCGCGCCAGCGAAAGCAATATCAGCATCAACGAACTAACCGCGCGTTTCATCGATGCCATGCATGAAGATGCAAAGGCACTTGGTGTATTGCCGCCAACGTCAGAACCTCGCGCTACCGAATCCCTCGATCAAATGATTTCAATGATCGAAACACTCATCACCAAGGAATACGCTTACACCGCCGCCAACGGCGA
>JANPPH010000412.1:0-5259 GCA_031428395.1 Gammaproteobacteria bacterium | reverse complement strand
CCAGCTCCCCCTCTATCGCCGTATACCCCGCCAAATAGTTGCGTGCTTCGTCTGGATTGGCACGAACAAAATTCACGCCGCGTGCATAAGCGGCAATGTATTTTTTGGCAACGGCAGGGTTGGTCTTAATAAAGTCAGTGGTCAAGCTCGCTGACCCGCCGAACCAAGGTGCCATCGGATTGCCCAAAATATAAGTGGCGATGACTCCGCCTTCTAGCACTCGTGTCGCGCCCGCCAGCCGACCTACGGTTCCGGTCGGTTCGAGGGTATAGGCCGCATCGACTTGTCCGGCAATGATTGCTCCAACGTGCTGACCAATCGGAACTTCAACAATCTGCGCGTTCATAACACCATTACGCTCAAGCACTGTGCGCGCGAGCGTCGTGTTCTGGATACCAGGCCCCGAGGCGATACGTTTTCCAACCAGCTCGCCGATCGATTTATAGGCGCTGCCACTGGCGACGATAAATTCGTCTAGCACGTTTTTTACGTTGCTCGGATTGGAGGCGAAGATTTTCACTAATCCTGGCGAGGCCAGCTCGCCGATAGCCAGCGCGGCCGACGCAGTACCATTAGCGCTGCCGTCGAGCCGACCGGCAATCATCGCTTCGACAATCTGCGGTGGAGCGGCGAATTTTACGCCCTCAACATCAAGGCCCGACTCTTTAAAATAACCCTTCTCGATCGCCACGAAGAAGGGTAAGCCTGCCGCAATTGGCCAATACCCAATTCGGATTTTCGGCACAGACTGGGCGAATGCTTGCGAGAAAAACCCTGCAAAAACGAGGAACGTCATTACCGCACTAACCCTCAGCATCCAATTCTGAGATAGCAATAAATTCGCACGAGAGGCGCTGTGGAAACAAATCGTCATGTCTTGTACTCTCCGTTGTAATTATTCGGCTTCAACAACACCTCAAATCTGGCCGTAACGAAAGGGATAGCGCTTGCTCTTAATGGCTCAAAAAATCCACTTCACCATGGCCTGAACTGCGTCCTCATCTACACCGTCGACACCGAACTTATTACGCCAGATTTGGTATTCCACTCCCGCCTGAAGCGCACCCGCCACACCGAACCAGTTCCCAACGTCGATTAGTAAACGTGGAGCGGCAACCAAATTGTCTTCTTTCGGATTGCTGCCACTATCCTCGCCAAAGGCGTAATCGGCAAAACCCTCGAAAGCCAGTTTTTGCGTAGAGACTTCAAATGGCAGCTTCCACGCGAGCGTCACCTGCCCACCCGCATCAGTCTGCGTTGCGGCGAAATCACGTTCACTCTTGCGCGCATATATATTGAGTTGGGTAAATGCGAAACCTGGCAGTTTTAAATCAATGCCTAGGCCCAACAGGGTGGCGTGTACTCCATCACCCACTTCGAGAGTACCGGCCAGAAGGAAATCTTTGACGACGCCGAAGGAAAAATCTTTGCCGCTGATTTTCCCAAAGCTCAGGCGCGGAGAATATTCTCCATAATGGGAAGTGCCTTTAGCTGTGGGCTTGGCAATATCCATAAAAAAGAAATTGTCGCCATACTTCCAGCCGTTGGCATGCTCGACGGTAATAATGGCCTTTTTCTCCTCACCGACAGGAATGAGCGCGTAGTCAGTGCCATGAAGGAGCTGGATATTGGTACTGCTCCACTCGGCAGCGTGTGCCGAGTAATTCGCACCCAATCCTGCTATTGCAAGTACGGTGCTCATGACGATCTGTCGATATTGGCCAGTGTTACAGAGCGACACGAACGCTTTTATTTTCATAGCTCTTTCTCCGAAAATGGATAGGGATGGTGGATTCACTCTGGGTGAATAAACATTCTAAGAATACAATGTTGTATACAACGTGATAGCTCTAGCCAGATTTGTGCCAAGAGCTATGGAATGAATATTCCGCGAGGTTAATTGCTTTAAATTTAAATAGTTAAAATATTATTATGAGGCGGATTGTAATGACTTATGAGGGGGAGATTGCTTGCAAAGCGCTAGCTAATGAACCTTTTAAGTGCATAATCTTAACGTCGTCACCCCAAAAAAGGGCGGCAAAAAAACTCATGAACGCACTGAATTAGGCGGCTTACGCCTGGCGAGCTGAGTTAACGTTAGGGTTTTAGCAAACTGTTCACTGCGGGTAATGTGCGCGCGCATCAAAGCTTGCGCTGCGGCTAGATCGCGGCGTAACAAGTGTTGGCAAATAAAATAATGCTCGTCATAGGTTTTGTCGACACGGTGAGGATCGGTAAAATCCAGGCGACGAATCACGCGGATGTGACGATTAATATCGTTCAGATATTCCGCCAGTGCGAAGTTGCCACCCGCTTCAGCCAGCGTCATATGAAAGGCTTCATCCCACGCCTCCATTTCATCGGCGTTATCCGTACGTCCTTCCTGACGCTGCGGATCCCACGCATTGGCAAGGCTTTTCAGTTCGCTTTCCGGCATATGGATACACGCGTTCTCTAAAGACAACGTCTCTAGTGTGATGCGTACTTGGTAATAGCTGGTGAGGGAGTCAATATCGATATTGCGGATGAAGCAACCCTGCTTGGATAAAATGGTGACGTAACCTTCGGCCTCAAGGCGTTGCAACGCGCCACGCACCGGGGTTCTGCTGACTCCGAACTTATCGGCAAGTTCGGTTTCAGTGACGCGGCTTCCGGGATATAGCTCAAAACTGAGGATCATTTCCCGCAGTGCATCATACAGATCGCGCGATGAACGTTTTTCAGCAGACATCAGTACAATATATCACAGCTTGGCTTGCCTGGATTCGGCTGTTAGAGCCGTTACGAGGTCACGCAGAGGTTGAGGATAGAAGTCGTATCCTGCCAAGCATCTCGCCACGGTGTCAACCGCTGCACTCTCACATTTCAGGGTTTTTTGCATCCGGGGAACTCGTGCGCAAGCGAACCCGTAGACGCCGAAAGGTGTCAGGGTCGAGGCTGTCGGGCAGAAGCGGTAAGGAATATTTTTTTGACGGGTTTTGACTGATAAAGTTGAGCACGACAAGCCATGGGTGGATGTAAGTATCGGGTAATAGGCGTGCGATGATTGTTGAACCGTTGGCAAGGGAGAGATGCCAATTTTCATCGGCGTCCCATACAGCGTGCACGATGGCGCTATGGCTATTGCGTAAATAATGACGTTTTACGCTGTATAGTAGGCTAGTCACAATGAGTAGCGCGATAAGCAAGATCAGCCAAAGAGAGATACTCAACGCCCAAATCAATAACAACGCGCCAATATGGGCAAAGAGTAACAACGCCAATAGCTGGCGCGAACGACGAACTTCAATAGTCAGTGGGCTGGCGTATTTGGTCGATGACATAGGCGATGGCTGGGTTGCTGGGGCGGCTATTTCCCATTAAGTAGTCATACAGCATTTGATCAGGATAACTTAGCAAATCTTCGAACGCACGTTGTTGTTGTTCCTGCAGCGCGTCAAAGCGTTGTTCAAAAAATTGGCCCAACAAAATATCCAGCTCCAACATGCCACGTCGGCATTGCCATGCGAGTCGTTTGCGCGCAGTCATAAAATATCCGGCTAGGTCATCTGCTTGAGCATGGCTTTTTTGATGTTGCCGATTGCCTTGGTTGGGTTGAGTCCTTTAGGACACACATCAGTGCAGTTCATAATACTGTGGCAACGGAATAAGCGGTAAGGACCGTCTAGTGCTTCCAGGCGTTCTGCGGTTGCTTGGTCGCGACTGTCGGCAAGAAAACGCCATGCTTGCAGGAGAGCGGCAGGACCGCGAAATTGATCTGGGTTCCACCAAAAAGACGGGCATGCGGTGGAGCAAGCGCCGCATAGGATGCATTCGTACAAGCCATCTAAGCGCTCGCGCTCTTGAGGTGTTTGGCGATATTCAACCTCGGGTTCCGGGTCATGTACTATTAAATAGGGGCGAATGGCGCGGTACTGATGAAAAAACTGGCTCATATCGATTATTAAATCGCGGATAACCGGCATGCCGGGCATAGGTCGCACTTCCACGGGTTCTTTTAGACCAGCGAGTGGGGTGATGCAGGCAAGTCCATTGCGGCCATTGATATTCAAACCATCCGATCCGCAGACGCCCTCGCCGCAGGAATGGCGAAAACCGAGAGTTTCATCTTGTGCCTTGAGCGCTTTTAGCGCGTCCAATAGCATCATGCCCGGCTCAGCAGGCAACTCAAACGCCTGCATGTAAGGCTTTTCGTCAAGCTCCGGATTGTAGCGGTAAATCGAGAATCGCATACGGACTCCTAACAAGGCTAACTAAAAGAGTTGTCGGCGTATCGGGCCCGGCGCATTAATTGCCGGGGCATAAATTAATAGATACGTGGTTTAGGTGGGAATGACTCCACCGTCAAGGGTTTCATGCGCACGGGCTTATACTCGATCCGCCGCCCCTCTTGAAAATACAACGTGTGCTTCAACCAGTTAATATCATCGCGCGCGGGGAAATCGACACGCGAGTGTGCGCCACGGCTCTCGGTCCGCGACAAGGCAGACATCACCGTCGCAACCGCTATCTCCATGAGATTTTCCAATTCGAATGCTTCGATTCGTGCCGTATTGAACACTTTGCTGTGATCTTTGAGTCGCACATCGCCAAGACGTTCGCGAAGTGCCAGGACATGTTTTACGCCTTCTTGCAACACGTCTTGGGTGCGGAATACGCCGCAATATTTTTCCATGGTCGCTTTTAGTTCATTGCGTAAACTCGCGATTGACTCACCTTCACCTTGCTGCTCCCAACGCGATAGGCGCGCCATGGCGTTGTCGATATTGGACTCTTTCAGGGGGCGATGATAGCGATTTTCGCCAAGGTAGCTAATGATGTGGTTACCTGCGGCACGACCAAAGACCACGATATCCAGCAACGAGTTACCGCCTAAACGATTCGCACCATGTACGGATACACAGGCGCATTCACCCACTGCATATAAACCGGGGACAGGTTCTTCGGCGCTTTGTTGAATTGGAGCGACCACTTGACCGAATCGATTGGTGGGAATGCCGCCCATCGTGTAGTGCGCGGTGGGGTAAACAGGAATAGCGGTATCGACAGGGTCAATATGCAAAAAAGTCATCGCCATGTCGCGAATGCCCGGCAAGCGTTTTTTTACTACATCTGCCCCTAAATGATCGACTTTGAGAAGAATGTAATCGCCATTGGGGCCGCAACCGCGACCTTCTTTTACCTCCACATATATCGCCCGGCTCACCACATCGCGGCTGGCCAAATCCTTGGCTTTGGGCGCATAACGTTCCATGAAAC
>JANPPH010000411.1:0-1789 GCA_031428395.1 Gammaproteobacteria bacterium | reverse complement strand
TTAAGCGCCCTCGCTACGATTCCAACTGCCTTTTTTAGGATAATCCGAGGTGGCTATGCTAATAGCCCAACAGCTTAAGCTATCTGGGTCTAGAAATGAATGCTTAGTTTAACCTATTCGCCCCCGCTTAAATCCCCCGCTTAAAAACCTGATCATGCCCGACCCCCCGGTCGAGTTATGGTGCCAGGTGAGATTAAATTCGCACTGATCCATAGGGATTAATGTCTAAAATGCCTCATGCCAGTGAACACCATAGCGATATGGTGTTCATTTGCGGCGGCGATTACTTCATTGTCACGCATTGAGCCACCCGGCTGTATGATCGCCGTCACGCCCGCTTCGGCGGCTTGGTCAATGCCATCGCGGAAAGGGAAAAAGGCGTCGCTGGCCATGGCGCAGCCCTGAACATCGAGGTTGGCGTCGGCCGCTTTGATGGCGGCGATGCGAGCGCTGTAGACGCGGCTCATTTGGCCCGCGCCAACGCCAATCGTCATGCCGTTTTTGCCATAGATAATCGCATTCGATTTGACGAACTTTGCGACCTTCCAGGCAAATAATAAGTCGTTCAATTCTTGTTCGGTCGGAGTACGCGTCGTTACCACGCGTAAGTCACTGAGTGTCACGTTGCCGATGTCACGGTCTTGCACCAACAGACCTCCTGTTACCCGTTTGTAATCCAGTCCAGCCGTTAAAACGCCGGGTAGTTCGCCGCACACCAATACGCGTACATTGGGTTTTTGTGCGAGTAGCGGCTTGGCGTCTTCATTGATGCTAGGTGCGATGATTACTTCAACAAATTGCCGCTCAATAATGCTTTTTGCCGTCAGTGCGTCGAGCGGGCGATTAAAGGCGATGATGCCGCCGAAGGCAGATGTGGGGTCGGTGCTGTAGGCCCGATCATAGGCGTTTTGCAAAGATTCTCCCAACGCAACACCGCAAGGATTGGCGTGTTTGACGATCACACAGGCGGCTTGTTCGGGAAATGATTTTACGCATTCAAGTGCCGCGTCGGTATCGGCAATGTTATTAAACGATAATTCCTTGCCTTGAAGCTGCACAGAGGTGGCGACACTGGCTTCGCCTTGGTTGTGCTCAATATAAAACGCCGCGCGCTGGTGAGGATTTTCGCCATAGCGTAAATTTTGCGCCTTGCGCATTTGCATAGTGAAGGTGCGCGGAAAGTCATCGCGCGCACCTGTGGTCAGCGTACCCAAATAATTGGCAATGGCGCCATCGTAACGCGCAGTATGTTCAAAGGCTTTGACAGCCAGCGAGAAGCGCGTTGGCTGAGATATGCTACCTTGATTCGTCTGCATTTCTTCAAGCACGCTCGGATAGTCTGTCTGATCGACGACCACGCATACTGCATCATGATTTTTGGCCGCGGCGCGCAGCATTGTTGGCCCGCCGATGTCGATGTTTTCAATCGCATGTGCCAGCGAGCAATCCGGCTTGGCAATGGTTTGTTCAAATGGGTAAAGATTGACCACCAGTAAATCAATTCGCCCGATGCCCGCTTTGGCTAGGGTCTCGTCATCAACGCCGAGTCGTCCTAGTAGACCACCGTGAATTTTTGGATGAAGCGTTTTCAGGCGTCCATCCATCATTTCGGGAAAACCGGTGTAGTCCGACACTTCGATAACACCGATGTTGTTCTCGGTTAACAGCTTAGCGGTGCCACCGGTGGACAATATTTCTACGCCCTGTTGTTGCAAACGACGCGCAAAGTCCACGACACCGGTTTTATCTGACACGCTAAGCAGCGCGCGCTTAATGATTGGCATAGGAG
>JANPPH010000410.1:0-7679 GCA_031428395.1 Gammaproteobacteria bacterium | reverse complement strand
AAACCCCGTGATACGGTCGTCATTATTGTTAATAGTAATGACATATTTGTTAACTCGCGAAAAGTGGCGTCAGTGGGAAGCATTATTAATAGCAGAGACGATGTAATTCCTGCTTTGAAAGCTGAGCTAAATACGCTTGCGAACGATAGTCCCCTCGACGCGCTACCGCCGGTTGCTGGTCAACCTCCAGGACGCGACATAACGATTATGGGGGATCGTCAAATTCCCTATAAATTGTTGAAAAAGATTTTGGCGACATGTGTTGAGGCTAACTATCTCAATATATCCATGGCTGTGTTAAGAAAAGCAAATGGGTAGGCCGTTGTGAGTACCTCTAGTCGAACGATGAAGCTTCTTTGGAGTTCTTCTGCCGAGGAAGATAAACGTTTTAATCAAATCGTGCGGACCGTCCTAGCGTTAATGCTCGTTGCCACATTAATAGTGTCGTATGTGAAAGTGCCAGCGCCAGCACCGGTTAAGCTGGTCATGGAGCCCGAGCGATTAGTTAAATTGATACTGGAGCGGAAAAAACCGTTGCCGGTTCCCAAACCCAAAGAACAGACCGCTGCTGAGCGCGAAGCGTTGCGCAAGGCCGAAGAAGAACGCAAGAAGCGCTTGGAGCTAGAACAAAAGAAAATTCAGGAAGAGCGTAAGCAGCAAACCGAAGAGCAGCGCAAACAAGCCGAAGAACGTCGCAAGCTTGATGAGCAACGCCTCAAAGATGAGGCGGAGCGCCGCAAGACCTTAGACGCGGAACGCCAAAAACAAATGGACGAACGTCAGCGTGCTGAAGCTGAACGTCAGCGCCAAGAAGATATCCGTCGCCAAGCTGAAGCAGAGCGCCAGCGCAAAGACGCAGAAAGACAGCGTGTGGTCGCAGAAAAAGCCAAAGGCGCCGCCGCCGCGAGAAGCATATTTGAAGATGTGAAGAGCGTTGCTGGCGAGCCTTCCGTTTCGGCCGTAAAAGGTAGTGCTGGCTTAGTCAGTGGCAAAAATGCTGCGTCTCAAGGCGCGGGCGAAGGCGTACCGCAAGCCGATATTCTCAGGCAGCGTGGCGCGAGTGCAGGCAATAGTAGTCAGGGCATTGATACCAATGCACTGCCCTCATTGAAAGGCGCGGGTGGGTCAGGATTGGCGGGCCGCGATACGACTCGAGTCGGTGAAGTGGCTATGTCGGATTCCGGTAATTCTAATGAAACAGCAGGACGGAAAAAAGGATCGAAAGAGGGTCGCGGCGAGCGCGATCTTAACTTGGTGTTCGAGCAAAATAAAGATGCTTTGTACAAGCTTTACGAGCGCGCCCGTCGCGCCAATCCGTCTTTGAGTGGCAAGGTCGTAATAGAGTTAACGATTTCTGCATCCGGTGATGTGCTTGAGGTACGCATTGTATCAACAGATCTGAACGATGCAGAGCTCGAAAACAAGATTAAGTTAAAGGTCAAAACGTTTAATTTCGGCGCTAAAGATGTCGAGACAATTACCGTTACCTATCCCATTGATTTCGTTCCAAGCTAGTTGGCACTATACGTTTCGTGGATCGACTTATGCTACGCTGACGCGATCTACACACTCACCCTAACAGACAAATCCGCTCAAATATCTTATAGTGGATTAAACCTAAAAAAGGCAGTTGGTATCTACTGCGGACGTTTAATATGCTGAATCTGCAAGATTTTTTCACTAAATTTTGGCTCACCGTAGGGGTGGCTACGGCTTCGCCAAAATTTAATGAAAAAATCTTCCATCTTCAACATCTTAAACGCCCTCGCTACGATTCCAACTGCCTTTTTTAGGTTAAACATTAACTAATGGATATGCCATGAGCAGGGAAGCACAGCAACCCCACGCTTTAAATCATCTTGCCGGTCAAACTAGTCCTTATCTTTTGCAGCACGTTAACAACCCCGTAGATTGGTATCCGTGGGGAGATGAAGCTTTAGAAAAATCCCTACGCGAGAACAAGCCCATCTTGCTTTCTATTGGTTATTCTGCCTGTCATTGGTGCCATGTCATGGCGCATGAGTCATTCGAAGATCCGGCGATAGCGCAGGTCATGAATGAGCTTTACATCAATATCAAAGTTGACCGCGAAGAGCGCCCAGATCTCGATAAAATCTATCAACTCGCGCACCATTTGCTTACGCAGCGTAGCGGTGGATGGCCGTTGACTATGTTTCTCATGCCAAACCAAACGCCATTCTTTGGAGGCACTTATTTTCCTAATAAAGCACGTTATGGTATGCCCTCTTTTGTCGATGTAATGCGCCAAATCCACGCCGCATACCTTAATCATGGCGATGCCATCAAAGAGCAAAATCAGCACCTCATGGAGGCGCTCGCGAGCACCAACGTTACCGCAGTCCTCGGCCATCAGATTAACTATCAACCGTTAGATGTCGCGCGCAAGCAACTGGAGAGTAGCTTTGATTTTGAGCTAGCGGGTTTTGGTAAGGCGCCAAAATTTCCGCATCCAACGCACATTGAAAGATTAATGCGTCATTGGGCGACCACAAGTGCGGCTAACGCTGCCGATGTGCGCGCTTTGGACATGGCAGTCTTAACACTGACGAAAATGGCGCAAGGCGGCATCTATGATCAGCTGGGTGGCGGTTTTTGCCGTTACTCCGTCGACGACCACTGGATGATTCCGCATTTTGAAAAAATGCTCTACGACAACGGACCTTTGCTCGCGATATACACCGACGCTTGGCGCGCGACACAAAACCCGCTGTATCGACGCATCAGCGTGGAAACCGCTGAGTGGGTAATGCGCGAAATGCAATCACCGGAAGGTGGTTATTATTCAACGTTGGACGCTGACTCTGAAGGTCATGAAGGCAAATTTTACGTGTGGCAGAAAGAGGAGATCGAACGTCTTTTAACGCGTGAGGAATATCGTGTAGTTGAAAAACATTTTGGTCTCGATCAACCGCCAAATTTTGAACAGAACGCTTGGCATTTACACGTTTTTGTCCCAGTCGCTGAGCTATCAGAGGCATTGTCACAGTCCGATATCGAAATAGAAAACTTGCTCGTCAGTGCTAAAGCGAAACTATTTTATGCGCGCGAGACGCGCATAAGGCCAGGCCGAGACGAAAAAATTCTCACCGCCTGGAATGGGTTGATGATAAAGGGCATGGCTGTTGCGGGATTATATTTGAACGAGCAGCGTTTTATTGATTCCGCAGATCAAGCGCTCGAATTTGTTAAAACCGTTCTTTGGCAAAATGGTCGCTTACTTGCAACGTACAAGGACGGCAAAGCGCGTGTGGCCGCGTATCTTGATGACTATGTATTTCTCATCGACGCCATAGTTACTTTGCTCCAAGCGCGCTTTCGCGATCAAGATTTAGTGTTTGCCTGCGAGCTTGCTGATGTTGTTCTCACGCATTTCGAAGATCAAGAATTGGGCGGTTTTTACTTTACCGCTGACGACCACGAGCGCCTGATCTTTCGGCCCAAGCCCCTCACCGATGATGCCCTTCCCGCAGGAAACGGCATCGCCGCTCATGTGCTTGGTAGGCTGGGTCATCTCACTAATGAAATCCGCTATCTCGATGCTGCAGAGCGTACTTTGAAAGCCGCCTGGCCTGCTCTAATGGAAGTGCCTTATGCACACAATGCCCTATTGCTTGCATTGGAAGAATACCTTGATCCCCCAGAAGTCATTTTCTTGCGCGGAGAAGGCGAGTTATTAAAGCACTGGCAAACAAGTTGCACGCAGCAATACATGCCGCGCAGACTAGTTTTTGCTATCGAGAGTGGCGGAGAAAAACTTCCTGGTGGGGAGATAAATGCTACACCTGGCACCGTCGTGGCCTATAGGTGTAGCGGCACGAGTTGCTCGCCGCCGATTAGCGATTTGGCTGAACTACGTTGTTAAGGTATGTGATGTCGATAGGCAATAAAAAGGCGGTAGAGATCACACTACCGCCTTAATGCACTCATCGTGCTTAGTTGCGCTTTTTATTAATTTAAGCCTGTAGACAGCAGTGAAAAACGGTGAGGTTTAAGCCTTTTTCCGTCTCGAAACACCTAGTAGTCCAATAAGTCCTGCGCCCAAGAGCAAAGCAGTTGCTGGTTCTGGAACCACGTTGTTGCCTTGACGTACGTACAGGCTAAGGTGCGATAGGTCGGCAAGTTGTTTTTTGCCATTGCCGAATGTCATTTCCCAGGTGCCACCGTCGTTACCATCAAAAGCTACGTCGTCAAATAAGTATAAGGCGTAGCGATTGCTTCCTTTCAATACTCCGATAAGGTCCAACGTGGTAGGAACATTGCCCGTTCCCGTCAACGACCAGTTTCCGGTCTTCCCGGCGCTGGCAGATAAGGTAAAGTCTATGCCCGTAAATGAGCCAGTGCCGTTCAGCGCATTTCCTGGGTTGTCATCTTTCGCAAGGAAAGCCCAATCTGTACCCCAATTAAGGTTAAGCGCGTTGATGGTGGATTGACTATCAACCCCGGCGACGGTGCCGTAGCAATCGTCGGCATTGGCGCCGTTATAAGTCATATTACTAACCGCCAACCCGCCACCATTGCTTAAGTTTGGGCTGCAGTAAGTCGGGACGGCCTGGGCGGCTCCGGCGAACAACGCCATCAGAACTGCTCCAGCAAGAATGTTGGTTTGTTTCATGGTTTTCATTGCCCCAATGTGAATTAAATAGAGTCTCAGAGGTTACTTCGCAAAAATCAGGCCATCTACATAACTTATTGATTATTAATAAATATGTAAACTCCACTCAATTAATACTGTAAAGTTTTTCGACTGACCCAATTGACGTACTTTGTATTTTTTTATTATCCCAAGAGCATTCCAAGCTGTTTATAATGCCTTAGCGCATCTGTTCGAGTGGTTTTTATCTCCTCTATTTAGGATTTTTAAAATGCAAAATTCCCAGATTTTCTTAGGTAAGCATGAAGATGTCGCGAGCGGATTATTAACTCGCATGGCGGCTCGCCACGGCCTTATTGCAGGCGCGACGGGGACAGGTAAAACCGTGACATTGCAGACCCTCGCTGAAGGGTTTTCGCAAGCCGGTGTGCCGGTGTTCATGGCGGATGTGAAGGGCGACTTGTCTGGTATGGCTAAGCCCGGCGAACTTTCAGCGCGCATCCAAGCGCGTCTTGCCAAGCTTAATTTAGCGAGTCGTGAGCCCCGTGCTTATCCCGTGGTATTTTGGGATCTATATGGCAAAAACGGGCATCCCATTCGTACTACGGTGTCGGATATGGGGCCGCTATTGCTGGGTAATTTGCTCGAGCTGAACGATACTCAATCCAGTGTCTTATACGCGTGTTTTAAAATTGCTGATGACGAAGGTTTGCTGCTCTTAGATTTGAAAGATTTGCGTAGTTTGTTGAGTTGGGCGGCTGAAAACGCGAAGACCTTGCAGAAGGACTATGGAAATTTGTCTACCACCAGCCTAGCTGCGATACAGCGCAGTTTGCTGGTGTTAGAGCAGCAAGGTGGGGAGTCTTTTTTTGGTGAGCCTGCATTAAAGTTAACTGATCTCATGCAAGTGGATTTTTCCGGTAATGGAGTGGTTAGCATTTTGGATGCGACCTTGCTAATGCCGCAGCCCAAGCTATACGCAACGTTTCTGCTGTGGTTGCTGGCGGAACTCTTTGAGCAATTGCCCGAGGTCGGCGATCTTGAAAAGCCGAAATTAGCGCTGTTTTTTGATGAAGCACATTTGTTGTTTTCCAATGCGCCACCTGCCTTGGTGGAGAAGATTGAGCAAGTCGTAAGGCTTATTCGCTCGAAAGGTGTGGGCGTTTACTTTATTAGCCAAAGTCCGCTCGATATTCCTGAAGCTATTTTGGGGCAATTAGGTAATCGTGTTCAACACGCCTTGCGCGCCTTTACGCCCAAAGATCAGAAAACGGTGAGAGCGGTTGCGCAGACATTTCGAGCCAATAAGGGGTTTAATACGGAAACAGCTATTACTGAATTGGAGGTTGGCGAGGCGTTAGTTTCATTGTTGGATGAAAAAGGTAGCCCCACGCCCGTAGAGAGGGTATTGATATGTCCGCCTCAAGCACGCATTGGCGCGTTAACCGCAGAGGAAAGAAGCAGCCATGTGGCGCGTTCACCCATTTCTGGGCGTTACGACCAAGCCATTGATCGAGAGTCAGCGCACGAAATACTAAAACAACGCAGTGCGCAGGTTGTAGAAGCGGCTAGCGCAGACTCGGCCGTCCCTGGTTCACGTGCGACTAAAGAAACCAAGGTGACGGCATCGTCTACGGAGCAGTTAGTTGGCGCGATGGCCAAGAGCGCAATGCGTTCGATTGGTTCGAATTTAGGCCGACAAATCGTGCGCGGCATTCTTGGTTCGTTGTTGGGCGGTAGACGTTTGTCTCGTGTGATTGTCTTGAGTGAGAGACGGCTCTCGCTCAATGTTGTCGTGGCAGTGTGCGACGTCGGTCAGCGACCGAGCTAAAGGTGATAACCAAAATTTTCTTTGAATCGCGTTTCGAATTCGGGACGCGTGAAACGATGATTTTGGGTGCCGTGATGTTCAATTTTTATCGCGCCCATCAGTGATGCCATGCGCCCGGTGGTTTCCCAGTCGGCGCCTGTCGTCAGTCCGTGCAATAGACCTGCGCGGTAAGCATCGCCGCAGCCGGTGGGGTCTTGGAGGCTATGCGGTTTGGCTGCTGGGATTTCATAGCGTTTTGTTTTGGTATAGATGTGTGAACCACGCGCGCCTAGGGTAATGATCACCGCTTCGACATAGTCGGCAAGTTCGTGCGGCGATTTACCCGTGCGTTGTTGCATGAGTTCGGCTTCGTAATCGTTCAAGGTTAGCCACTTGGCGCGTTCGACGAAACTCATTAAGTCATCGCCATCGAACATCGGCATTCCTTGGCCAGGATCGAAAATAAAAGGTATTTCAGCTTCGGCGAATTGAACGGAGTGTTGAAGCATGCCGTCCCTTCCGTCTGGCGAGATGATACCAATCGTTACTTCTTGTGCTTCGTTTACATTAATTTCATGCGCAAAACTCATGGCGCCGGGATGGAACGCAGTAATTTGGTTGTCATCCATATCGGTTGTGATGAATGCCTGAGCTGTATAGGCATGGTCAATCACTTTCACGTATTGGCGATTGATGCCGCAGCGATCCATCCATTCTGCGTACGGGGCAAAATCGTTGCCAACCGTGGCCATGGGCACGGGGCTGTCGCCCAACAATTTTAAATTATACGCAATGTTTCCCGCGCAACCGCCGAACTCACGACGCATGTTAGGTACAAGAAATGAAACGTTTAACATATGGACTTTATCGGGCAGGATGTGATTTTTGAATTTGTCTTGAAACACCATGATGGTGTCGTAGGCAAATGAACCGCAAATGAGTGCTGACATGGTATTTCCCTTCTTATTCTTGCCGATGGGGTCAAATCTGGTGTTATAGACTATTAATCAATCTTGTATTGCGATGGGAGTTTTGAGGCGGTTCAATTCCTTAGCACCAACCCCCATACAACGATGACATTCACGATGGCGACGAATACTGCTGCCGATCCGATATCTTTTGCGCGCTTGGCTAACTCATTTCGCTCTGTGCCCGCGCGATCAACAATCGCTTCAATCGCGGAATTCAGCAGTTCGACTATCAGCACAATAAGCAGGCTTGCTATCATTATAGCTCGTTCAATTCCGTTATCGCCTA
>JANPPH010000409.1:0-24567 GCA_031428395.1 Gammaproteobacteria bacterium | reverse complement strand
CTAAATTTTAGGCTGGCAAAAGTGCTTCCACTTTAGCCGCCATAACAAAATCGTTCTCATGCAACCCTTTAATTTTATGCGTATAAAAAGTAATTTCGGCGTAACCCCAGCCAAACTTAATATCCGGGTGATGGCCTTCATATTCAGCCAATTCAGCCACTTTTTGCACGAACTGCAGAGCCTGAGCAAAATTGTCAAAAGCATAAAGACGAAAAATACGCGTAGCATCGTCGTTCATTTGCCAAGTTGAAATCTCGCTCAAGAAACGCTTAGCCTCGGCGCGACCTAATGGTGGAACGCCACCACGACATGGTACACAGGTTTTCTCAGCCAACTTCATTGTTCGCTCCTTGTTGATTCCGTTTTTACTGACGTGGCATTCGATACCGCGACAACCTAACGCGAGAATTGCTTTGTACCTCACACCGCAGAAATGCCGCTGTGCCGCAACAAAGCATCAATCTGCGGTTCCCGGCCACGAAACTCGATAAATAATTCCATTGGCTCGCGCGAACCGCCCTGCTCCAAAATGGTAGTCATGAATTTCATCCCGGTTTCGCGATCGAAAATTCCCTTTTCCTCAAATTTAGAAAAAGCATCTGACGAGAGCACTTCCGCCCACTTGTAACTGTAATAGCCGGCCGCGTAACCGCCAGAAAATATGTGTGAAAAACTGTGCGGGAAGCGGTTAAACGAAGGCGGCTTTATGACGCTTATTTGCTGCCTTACCTCGTTCAAAATTTGATAGATTTGCCCACTCTGTTTAGCGTCGTACTCTGAATGAATTCGGAAGTCAAAGATGGCGAACTCTAACTGCCGCATCATTTGCATCCCAGATTGGAAATTTTTCGCTGCACGCATGCGTTCATACAAAATTTGTGGCAGCGGCTCGCCACTTTGATAATGACCCGAGATGTCGCGTAGCGCTTCGCCCTCCCAACACCAGTTCTCCATAAACTGGCTAGGTAACTCCACCGCGTCCCACGCCACACCGCTAATGCCCGCGATACTGGGGTAGTCGATCTTGGTTAGCATGTGATGCAAACCGTGGCCAAACTCATGGAACAAGGTCTCTACTTCATCATGGGTGAACAGTGCCGGGTCGTTGCCGATGGGTGGAGAAAAGTTACAGGTCAGGTATGCAACCGGTATTTGCACCCCGTCTTTGCTGCGCCGACGCGCAACACAATCATCCATCCAGGCACCACCGCGTTTGTGTGGTCGGGCATAAAGATCCAGATAAAATTGCCCGCGCCGTTCGCCATGCTGATCTACGATTTCAAAAAAACGCACATCGGGATGCCAGACCTCAACCTCTTTCACTTCACTAATGATTAAGCCATAGAGCTTGTTCACCACGCCAAACATGCCGCTGAGCGCTCGATCCTCGGGGAAATAGGGTTTCACTTGCTCCTGCGAGAACGCGTATTTGCTTTGACGCAGTTTCTCGGCGTAGAACGTCACGTCCCACGCCTCTAGCGTATCGAGTCCGGCATTGCGCGCAAACGTGCGTATCTCATCTAGGTCCTGCTTCGCTATGGGGTAGGAACGCTGAGCTAGGTCGGCCAAAAAAGTCATGACCTGCTGTGTCGATGTTGCCATTTTTGTCGCCAATGAATATTCCGCATAATTGGCAAAGCCCAACAAATTGGCTAATTCATGACGCAAGCCCAAGATCTTCTCCATGACCGACGTGTTATCCCATTGTCCTGCATGCGGGCCAGCGTCTGAGGCGCGAGTCACATGCGCCTCATAGGTTTGGGCGCGCCAGGCTCGATCTTCAGCATAGGTCATGACGGCCAGATAAGAGGGGAAGTCCAACGTAAACAACCAACCGCTTTTACCCTCTTGCTCTGCCGTTTGCTTCGCCATGCTTTGAGCTGAATCGGGCAATCCAGTGAGTAGCGTTTCGTCTTCGATATGTTTTTTCCAGGCGCCGGTTGCATCCAAAACATTTTCACTGAATTTACTCGTGAGTGCCGACAGTTCTTGCATGATTTCTGCAAAACGCGTCTTGTCGTGGTCTGAAAGCGCTACGCCGGACAAACGAAAATCACGCAACGAATTATCGATAATCTTCTTTTGCGCGGCGTTTAGGAGAGCATATTGCGGACCATTGGCGATGGCCTGATACGCTTCATATAACGTTTTGTTTTGCCCAAGCTCGGTCGAATATTCACTCAACAGGGGTAAACAAGCATTGTAGGCGGCGCGCCAGGCATCGGAATTCATTACGCTATTTAGATGACTGACCGGCGACCAAATACGGTTAACGCGTTCACCCATTTCCTCTAGCGGCCAAACCAGATTGTCCCATCCAAGTAGCGCGTTGCCAGCCAATAGGCGTTGCAATTGGGCGCGGCTATCCGTCAACACCTGCTCGATAGCCGGCTGGGCATGCTCGGGGCGAATGACTGAAAAGGCGGGTAGCACCGAGTTCGACAGCAATGGATTATCCATGTCCTTCCTTTAACCTAATAAGAGTTGAGCGAATTCGATTACAATAGATCTAATTTAGCATGACGGCAGACCAGATACACATGTCCACATCCGCCACCGCTCGACCTTATGATGAATTGACACCTGAAATGGTGCTGGATGCCGTGGAAAGTACCGGCGCTATCGTTGACGGCCGGTTTTTGGCCCTCAATAGCTATGAAAATCGTGTTTATCAAGTCGGCATAGAAAATGGCACACCGCTGGTGGCAAAATTCTACCGGCCAAATCGATGGTCAGTGGAGGCCATTCTTGAAGAACATCGCTTTTCTTGGGATTTAGCCAACCGCGAAATTCCTGTGGTGGCACCGCTTGCGGATGAACAAGGTGAAACACTCCACAACTTTGGCGGCTTCCAGTTCGCAGTTTTCCCCCGCCGCGGTGGGCGTTCTCCCGAATTGGATCCGCCTGAAAATTTACGCTGGCTAGGCCGTTTCCTGGGTCGCATTCATGCGGTGGGCGCAGTGGAACCGTTTCAACACCGACCCACGTTAGATAGTCAGACCTTTGGCGTCGCCTCGTATCAGTTTTTGCTCAATGGCGCATTTATTCCCCGCGATTGGCAAAAGCCCTATCGTGATGTCGCGGAAGCGGTGCTCGAACAAATAAATAACATCTATGCCAATTTGGAACGCGTACGCTTGATTCGGCTGCATGGCGACTGCCATCCCGGCAATATTTTGTGGACAGATGAAGGTCCGCATTTTGTTGATCTCGATGATTGCCGCATGGGACCTGCGATCCAAGATCTGTGGATGTTGTTGTCTGGCACTCAGGAAGAAATGGGCATGCAACTTGGGCATATACTCGATGGGTATACGGAATTTTTCGATTTTAATTGGTCGGAACGTAATCTCGTCGAGGCCTTACGCACTTTACGCATCATGCATTACTCGGCATGGCTGGCTAAACGCTGGGAAGACCCCGCCTTTCCGAAACATTTCCCGTGGTTCGGTGAACCGCGCTACTGGGAAAGTCAGATCGCGATTTTGCACGAACAAAGTCAGCGTCTTGATGCTCCGCCTTTAATCTGATTAATCTACGCTGGACTTGGCGCACCGCGAATTAAAAGAGAATCGTCATTTCCGCGCAGGCGGGAATTCAGCGACTACTGCGACGAGCTATGGATTCCCGGCTACGCGGGAATGACGGTGGTATCACTGAGCTTAGGAAATTTTCAATTACTACTTATGCGCCTCATTTCATTTGACCCCTTCCGCAGCTTGGGAATGCCAGGCGTTACTTACATTAAAGCTGAATTAGTCTTTGCCCAGCGCGAACTTATTGATGCTGCTGATTGGTTGATTTTCCCCGAATACTGGCAAGTCAATTCTCTTGTTTATGCCTATAAAAAACGTATTTTTCCCAGCATCAACTCTTATCACTTGGGCCATGACAAAATCGAAATGACGCGGGCATTCCAGGCTTTGGTTCCGCGCAATGTACCCGACACAAAAATTCTCGCCTCCACACCGTCTCACTGCGACGACATACTCGATACCTGGATATTTCCATTTGTCGCCAAAGAAGCGCGAAGCTCAATGGGACGGGGTGTATTTTTAATTGAAAACCGCCACGATTTTTCTCGCTATGCCAAAGCAAACTCGATCCTTTACCTGCAAGAATATTTACCGATAACGCGCGATCTACGCGTGGTCTATATCGGCGACCGTGTGATCACTGCGTACTGGCGCCAAGCACCGATACAAGGCTTTCACAACAATGTTGCGCAAGGTGGCACTATTTCCTATGCAGACATTCCAAACCAAGCGTTGCAATTAGTAGACAAGGTGGCTCAAGGTTTGGGTATAAACCACGCCGGCTTCGATGTCGCAGAAGTTGATGGGCAATATTACTTACTAGAATTTAACACTCTATTTGGGAATCTTGGTCTAACAGAACAAGGCATCGACAGCGGCGCCATCATCATGGACTATTTGCGCAGACAAACAGTGTCAAACGGTTAAATTAAACATGGGCGGTCCGAGCTGCAAAACAATGCAACAACGGACGATATTGGCGCAAATTTTTTCGCCTCACACTTTTGACTCCGCCACCTACAGTCCAACAGGCGACCGATGAGTGCGATAGAATAAGCGCTATCCATTAATAGTTTGGGCAATTCAATATGATCAGAAGCTTTCAAGGCATACATCCGACGCTAGCCAACAGCGTTTATGTCGATGACTGTGCCCTCGTGCTGGGTAACGTTACACTGGGTGCTGATACGTCAATCTGGCCAATGGTGACAGTGCGTGGCGATGTGCATTCCATTAGCATCGGCGAACGAACGAATGTTCAAGATAGTTCGGTACTGCACGTAACACAAGATAATCGCTTCACGCCAGCGGGGCACGGCTTAGTTATCGGCAATAATGTGACGATTGGTCACAGAGTAATTTTGCATGGTTGCACGGTGGAAGATTTTGCTTTAGTTGGCATGGGTTCGATCGTACTCGACGGCGCAGTGATTAAGTCGCGCGCGATGCTAGCAGCGGGCAGCTTGGTGTCACCCGGCAAAGTATTGGAAAGTGGTTATTTATGGCTAGGGCGACCCGCCAAACAAGTGCGACCGCTAACCACTGCTGAGTTAGATTATCTTGAATATTCGGCGCAACACTACGTTGACCTGAAGAACAAACACTTAGGCAGTTAGCGTTCTATCGCTAAACAATAGCAAAGCGGCGACATGCCGCTTTGCCGTGCTTTATAACCAGTTGGATGCAAAGGCTTTTAAGATGTCGACAAACAGCGACATGTTTAACCCAGATTTTCCATTAGCACTCTACTGCGGCCGCACAAAGCGCTGAATCTGCGCGAGAAAAGAAGAAAAACAGTCTGTCACCGTAGAGTGACTACGCCTCTGACTGTTTTTTCATCTTTACTCGCCCCTCTTCAGCACCTTGCGCACCCTCGCTACGAGGCTAATGGAAAATCTGGGTTAAACGCAAACAAGGCTTACTCTACTTTTGTCGCCCAATTTTTATTCGCGCGGCTTGCGCACCTTCGAATTTTCGCTAGCAACATCACGACGCACCGCTTGCAACATGCGCGGCTGAAAACCGGTTGTTTCGGAATCCGTCAGACTTGCTTTCTCACTCATCGCAGCGTGCAAGTGTAATGCAACGATGCCCCCAACAATACCACCCATACTGAACGACATCACAACAGCTTCAATTAACATATCCATGGGCAACATCCTTCTATGCGGTTTCTATGACCTACAGCATATTTAATTTACGAAGTAGCAAAATTAGATATGCCGCCCTTTTTTTTATATAGGCCCCGTGACTGCGGCCACTCCTCAACAATCCTTTATTTAGATATTGGGATTCATTTTGCTAACCCAACCCATACCACTCCTCATTTAATATCAAGCATGAGATATGCCAACAACGCACACCGCAAAAAATAGACGGCCGCGACACATAGCACGCCAAGCAATAGCGGCAGAAGAGTGGGTTTTATTTAATTTAAGTAAATATTGCTACGAAGTGGAAGTGAGGGGAAAACACGGCTACTAATCGTATTTAAATGTCTCTTGGCCTATAGAAATATCCCACGGAGCATCTTTACCGCTTTCGCCTAAACGAATACGCAAACCTAAATTATTACGCGAATCAGCATGGTTGAGCGCTTCATCTAAACTGATGTCACCATTTTGATAGAGCGCATACAGCGCTTGATCGAACGTTTGCATGCCTTGATCGACACTGTGCTCCATGGCGTCCTTGATACTGTCCACTTGGCCTTTCTGTATTAGCTCGGAGATATAAGGCGAGGCCAACAGGATTTCCACGGCAGGCACACGCTTGCCCTTTTCTCCAACGGTAAGACGCTGCGAGACGACGGCGCGCAAATTAAGCGACAAATCCATTAGCATTTGCGGGCGCACCGATTCTGGAAAGAAGTTGATAATGCGCTCTAGCGCTTGATTGGCGTTGTTGGCGTGTAACGTAGACAACACCAAATGCCCCGTTTCTGAATACACCATAGCGTGCTGCATCGCTTCGCGATCGCGTATTTCGCCGATCAAAATCACATCCGGCGCCTCGCGCAAAGCGTTCTTCAAAGCATTGGAATAACTAAGCGTATCAAGGCCAATTTCACGTTGGTCGACAATCGATTTTTGATGCCTGTGAATAAATTCGATAGGGTCTTCGATAGTAACGATATGACCAGTTTTACTGCGATTGCGGTGATCGATCATGGACGCCAGTGTCGTCGATTTGCCCGAACCGGTAGCGCCAACCACTAATATTAAGCCACGTGGCGCCAAGATCAGTTCTTTCAGAAGTGGCGGCAGACGCAACTCGTCGAGCGTGGGGATGACGCCTTTAATATAGCGAACCACCATCGCCACTTCACCGCGCTGGCGATAAATGTTGACCCTAAATCGGCCCATGTTGCGCGCCGAAATAGCCAAATTCATCTCCATGTTAGCCTCAAACTCTCTGATTTGGTCGTCGCTCATGATCGAGTAGGCAAGGCGTTTTACCGCACCAGGTTCGAGCATGGTTTTCGCCAAGGGTCTGAGCACGCCTTCGATTTTTATATTAACCGGCGCACCGGTGCTGAAAAATAAATCGGATGCGGCTTTTTCCACCATCAGTTGTAAATAAGGGGTTATGTCATCCATCACCGGCTCCGCCAGCAAAGCGCGTCAAGAAACAAATTTTTGACGCGCTTTGTCACATACAAGACTATAACCCCTTTTTTCGGCAGCAAAGACAAAAGCAGGAGGGGGGCAAAAAATTCCTCTGAGCTAGTCGCGGCGTCCGCGAGAGATGGATAACAATACGGCGAGCCCTCCAAGGCAGGCGGCAAGGAAGCCAAAAAAACCAAAGACAGGCATCCCTAAAATACGTGGGCCTTCGCCGACGGTGATCACGATGGACGTACCGACAATAATGGCGGCGGTGATTAAACCAATGGTAATGCGACTTGCGGCACGGTCTAGTTGGTGGCCGAAGTGATCAAGACGCACCAAATCGACGTTTATTTGCAGGGAGCCACGACGCGCCGACCGCAATAGACGCCGAACATCCGCAGGTAGGCTAAACAGAATATCAAGAATGCTGGTGGCATTGCGCCAAGTGCGCTTCGCGAGTCGATCGGGGGCATAACGCGCCATAATGATACGTTGGAGAAAGGGACTCGCAGCACTGACGATATCAAAATCGGGGTCGAGACGCCGCCCCACACCATCCAAGGATAAAAACGCCTTCATAAGCAACGCTAAATCGGGAGGCAAAACCAACTGGTGGTCGCGCAATACTGCAACCAAGTCACGCAGCATCGCAGCGAAATCAAGATCCTTCAGCGGGATACCATGATAATGGTCTAAGAAAGTGTCAATCTCAACACTCAACACATCCGTCTCTACACTCACATCACCGGCCCAATCTTGTAGCACCTCGACAACGTCTGCGGTGTGGCGATTGACGAGAGCGTAAAAAAGATCAATGACTTGATCGCGGCGTTCATCGGATAATCGTCCGACCATACCAAAATCAATTAGGGCAATGCGGTTGCCGTCGAGATAGAAAAAATTGCCCAAATGCGGATCAGCATGGAAAAAACCATCGACTAGCGTCATCCGTAAGACAGCTTCGGCCCCTTTCGCTGCGAGCAATTTTCTATCCAGGCCTGCAGCCTCTACTGCGGCGATGTTGCGTCCTGGAATGCCATCAATAAATTGTTGGACGAGCAGGCGTTCTCGTGTCCACGGCCAGTAAATTTTTGGGATGACAATATCAGGATCATCGCGAAAATTGGCTGCAATGCGCTCGCCATGGCGGCCTTCACTCGTGAAATTGAGTTCGCGGCGCATGGATAAAGTGAATTGCCGCACAATCTCGGTGGGGCGGTAACGCTTAATCTCGGCAACATTTTTCTCGGCGATTTCAGCCAGTCGCGCCAACAGACGAAGATCTGCATCGATTGTCGCCTCGATACCTGGACGACGGATTTTTAGTACGACGTTTGTGCCATCAGGTAAGCGTGCGCGGTGTACTTGCGCGATGGACGCGGCCGCTAAGGGTTGCGTGTCAACAAACTGCAATATGTCTTCGGCACGCCCACCAAGATCTTCCTCCAATTGGTGACGCAATCTCTCAAACGACAACGGCGGTATTTGATCCTGCAGCTTCTCGAATTCGGCGATCCAATGCGGTGGAAACAAATCGACGCGCGTCGCCAGCAATTGGCCGAGCTTGATGTACGCAGGGCCGAGATCCTCAAGCACACGGCAGATGCGCGCCGGCGGCTCCATATGCGCCAACGCTTCGGCATCTTTCCAGCGTAAGGCGCGGCCGGTGCGTTCCAGCATACGACTCATGCCCAAGCGCTTGACCATGTCGCCAAAGCCGTAGCGAATTAACACCGTAGCAATCTCTTGAACGCGACCTAAATCTCGCGCCGATTTAATGGTATCCCACAACATCACTCTGGCGTCTTGTTGTCTTGTTCGGCACTCGGCTTTTGCGCGCGTGCGGCTAACGTGTCAGCCAAACCTGCGAGTATGCCACTGGCCACTTGTGCAAACTGGCTTACTGCGTTTTGACTGATTTGACTCGCCACGCGCACGCTTTCAGAACCCAAATGGGCCAAAGAATCTTTAGCGGGTGTAATCGTATCCCCTGCCTGTCCGCCAATACTGCTACTTGCTTGCTTTGCATGTCCGGCTAAATCGCTTAACACCGACTTAGCCAAGGCATTCGCCCCGCTAGCTGCTTGCGCTGCGGCATCAAGAAATAATTTGCTGAGCGCTTCAAAATCACCCGCCGTTTTGGGTAACTCGCGCTTGGAAAATTCACTGATATGGCTCAGAGCTTCCTCTATCGCAAGCTTCGATGTCTCTGCGGACTTGCTTAACGCTTCGTCCAGCGTTGATATTGCGGGCCGAATTTTATCTTTGATTTCTTTGCCACCCATTCGTACGCTGGCTCCGGTCGTCTCGCTGAGCCTACTCGCGATTAGCTTCAGCCGCTCCATATCAAACTGCCCGTGCGTGAGGGCTTGCACGGTCAGCCGCCGTACCTCTTCACCCATATCTAATTGATCAGATTTGTCCTGTGGATTCGCCGTGTCAGTCATTTTTAAACTCCTTGTCGTGTTTCGCCTGGTTTTTGACGCCATTTCTCAATTTTACTTCCAAGCAAGTGATCTTGTCACAGCCTAAGAAATCATCACGCTCACTATAATATTCACTTGCAAGGAGATGCGCATCCGTGGACGACCTGCTGCAGCATGTGCTCATTCTATTAGCCGCGTCGGTGACAGTCGTCGCCCTTTTTCGCCGCCTAAAACTCCCGCCTATCGTCGGTTACCTGTGTATCGGTTTATTTCTCGGTCCGTCAGGCGCTGAATGGATATCGCGCAGTGACGACATCTACTTTCTTGCTGAATTCGGCATCGTTTTTTTGCTGTTCACCATTGGCTTAGAATTTTCCATCCCGCGTTTAATTGGCATGCGCAACGTCGTTCTCGGACTAGGCGGCGCGCAACTAATAGTAACAGCGCTGGTAGCTGGCGTAATCGCTCAATCATTTGGCATGCCCGCGATCCCTGCCTATGCCATCGGTGGCGTCTTAGCTTTATCATCCACCGCCATTGTCGTAAAACAGCTCGTTGAACAACGCGAGCTTACTATGCGCCACGGACGATTAGTAGTTGGCATACTCTTGCTACAAGACTTAGCAGTCGCACCGCTACTGATTGTCATCTCGTCTTTAGGCAACGGCGATGAAGCGGTAGCAGAAAATATTTTCCTCGCCCTTGCCACCGCGGCGCTGGTTTGCATCGCAATGATTGTCGTCGGCCGCTGGTTTTTAAGACCCTTATTAAACGAAATTGCCACAGCGCATTCTCCTGAGTTATTCACCTTAACCGTACTACTAACAAGTCTAGCAGCCGCTTGGCTAACGAGCCTTGCCGGTTTATCACTCGCCCTGGGTGCATTTTTAGCAGGCGCCATGTTTGGTGAAACTGACTATCGCCATCAAGTAGAGTCAGATATCCGCCCATTTCAAGACGTCTTGCTTGGGTTGTTTTTCATAACCATCGGCACATTAGTCGATCTACAAACCTTTCCCGCGATTTGGTATTGGGTGCTCCTACTCACCATTGCCACGGTGGTATTAAAAGCGATCATTGTCACACTTCTTTGTCACATTGCAGGGCATTCCCTGTTAGTCGCAACACGCACAGGGATGGTTCTCGCTCAAGGCAGCGAATTTGGCTTTGCACTCATTGCCCTGAGCTTATCGAAAGGCATCATTGCCCCGGAAGTCGCCCAAGTCGTCCTCGCCACTCTACTACTTAGCATGGCAATCTCGCCGCTAATCATTCATTACAATGGCAAGCTCACTAAGGCCTTATGGACGACGCTTACTCGCCACGGTCTGGTAGAAGGTAGTGACGACACGCACCACGAGGCTGAACCACTGCAGCAACACGTCATCATTTGCGGTTGCGGACATGTTGGTTGCAATATAGCGCGTTTTTTACAACGCGAAAATCTTGCCTATATCGCATTAGACAGCGATCCGATTCGCGTACGGGAAGCGCGTTCGCAAGGTTTTCGCGTAGCGCTTGGCGACCCGAGTCATCCGCATATTTTAGAGGCCGCTGGCATAGCACGCGCACGCTTACTCGCCGTTACTTTTGACGATGTCCATGCCGCTTGCAAAATTGTGGGTCAGGCGCGAAAAATACGGTCAGATCTTCCCGTGCTGACACGCGCCGCTGATGGTGTGGATGTGCAAGCACTACTTGCCGCGGGCGCCACAGAAGTCATACCCGAATCGCTTGAGGCAAGTTTGATCCTCGGTTCGCACGCATTGTTACTGCTCGACGTCCCGATGTCGAAAGTCATTCGGCGCATGCACGAACTACATCGAGATCACTATAAAGATCAGAGCAGGCATTCGGTTGGTATCGAAACGAAAACCACCCCCACCCTCAGCGACGAGGAAGCGGCTAGCATTTGCCTCACAGACCACGAATCGCGTCAAGCCTGGGCGATAGTCGCGGCGATACGCAGTCGTGGGAAAAAAAATCCTATGTAACGAAATCTGAAAAACCACATTTTGTAACTAGTTTGTTACACTGCTGCAATGATAACGTTAACTGATGTCAGCCTCCGCCGTGGCGAAAAACTTCTATTTGATCACGCCAACTTAACGATCTATCCGGGCAACAAAATCGGTATTATTGGCGCAAACGGCGCCGGCAAAACCAGTTTATTCGCCATGATTTCTGGTCAGTTAACGCCCGACACCGGTGATATCAGCCTGCCGCAGCGTTTGGTCTTTGCCAGCGTCGCTCAGGAGACGCCACTGCTTAATGTCTCAGCACTTGAGTTCACGCTGAGTGGCGATCACCTCCTATGCGAGCTACAAAAACAGCTTGTCGCAGCGGAAATAGCCCACGATGGACATCTCATCGCACGACTCCATGCTGAGCTTGACGCCGTAGATGGTTACACTGCTCCCCATCGCGCCGCGCAACTATTGAGCGGCCTAGGGTTTTCCGTCGAGCAACAGCTCTTGCCCGTGGCACATTTTTCCGGCGGCTGGCGTATGCGCTTAAACCTCGCCAGCGCGCTCATGTGTCGCTCGGATGTCTTGTTGTTAGATGAACCGACCAATCACCTTGATCTAGATGCCATCTATTGGCTTGAACAATGGCTCGCGCAATATCGTGGCACCCTGTTGGTCATCTCCCACGACCGTGATTTCCTCGACAATATCGCGCAACAAATTGTGCACCTTAGCCAAAAACAGATTCAAGTCTACAACGGCAATTATTCGCAATTTGAACGCCAACAAGCCGAACGCCTCGCCCAACAGCAAGCCAGCTACGCCAAACAACAACGCGAACGCGCCCACATGGAATCGTTCGTCGCGCGCTTTCGCGCTCAGGCCACCAAAGCCCGCCAAGCGCAAAGCCGCCTCAAGGCGCTCGCGCGCATGGATGTTATGGCAGCGGTGCACGTCGACTCGCCCTTTCGTTTTAGTTTTTATGCACCAGAGAAACTGCCACACCCGCTGCTTCAATTACGTCACGCGAGTGCCGGTTACGGCGAACATCGCATTGTTAATAACGTAACGATGATTCTGGAGCCTGGCGCACGCATCGGTTTTTTGGGCTACAACGGCGCAGGAAAATCGACTCTATTGAAAGTGCTCGCCGGTGAAATCGCACCTTTAGGCGGCGAACGTTTAGAAAGCGCGAACGTGCGCGTTGGCTATTTTGCTCAGCATCAACTTGAACAACTCGATTACAAAAGCAACAGCCTGCAACATTTATTGCGCCTAAGTCCGACATCGCGCGAACAAGAATTACGCAATTTTCTCGGTCAATTTGGTTTCCATGGCGATGAGGCGTTGCGCACGATAGACAGTTTTTCAGGCGGCGAAAAAGCGCGCCTAGCACTGGCGTTATTAGTATGGCAAAAACCAACACTACTTTTTCTCGATGAACCCACTAACCATCTCGACTTAGACATGCGCGAAGCACTGATACTCGCGTTACAAGAATTCCCCGGCGCGATGGTAATTATTTCTCATGATAGACATTTGCTACGCACCACGGTGGACGAATTCGTTTTGGTCGCTAACGGTAAAGTGCAGCCCTTCGACGGCGATTTAGATGATTACCGTGATTGGTTACTCGCCTCGCGCGAACAAAACAGCTCAGCCACGAATTCGAACGATCCGTCACAAGAGTCCAGCGCCAATCGCAAACAACGTAAGCGCGACGAAGCACAACAACGCCAGGAAAGTGGCCAAAAACGTCGCCCCCTCGAACAGAAATGCCAACAGCTAGAGAAACAAATCGCCGAGTACGCAAAACAAAAATCTACACTACTGGCTCAGCTCTCTGACACCGATTTATATTCTGAAGCAAAAAAGGCGCAACTTAAAGAATGTCTGAAAAAACAGTCTGAGCTGGATAAAGCCGTAGCGGAAGCGGAAGATGCATGGCTTTTAGCTCACGATGAACTCGACAAAATGACCTAAATTAATCACACGAAAACTACTATCCATGCGTAGCCATGCCCAAATCCATCTATAAACATCAAGGCAGCAATGCGATAGAAATCGTTGACAACGATCAAGGGATCCGCTCGCTCTATACCGCTAGCAGCGCCATTCAAAGCAGTATGGACACTCGCGATCCCATCGCATTGGTATTAAGTTATACGCGCAGCATGATGGCTTTTTTGTTGTGGCAAGAAAATCCTCAGTCGGCGCTGCTCATCGGCCTGGGTGGCGGTTCGCTAGCAAAACATCTACTCAATTACCATCCCACTTGCCACATCGACGTCATCGAGATCGAGCCCAATATCGTGACGCTTGCGCATCGTTACTTTCACCTTCCACATGATTCACGCCTAAACATTCATATCACTGATGGCTACACCTATTTACGCGAATGCCAAAAAGAATACGACGTAATTTTAGTCGATGCGTTTGACAAACATGGTGTTTGCGATACGATTTTGCATCCTGCCTTTTTCGATGCTTGCGCGGAGCGACTCGCCTCACAGGGAATATTGAGCGTCAACTTATGGTCGAGCCAACGCGAGGTGTTTACGCAGGCGATCGACTACATCCGACAATCCTTCGATGCCAATGCTTGGCAATTGCCTGTGGCAGGGAAAGGGAATGTCATTGCACTTGCCGCACATCAACCTTTACCGCGCAAGCCGTGGTCGGCCCTACGCGATAAGGCAGTCGACTTGGAAAAACGCTACGGACTTGAGTTCAGTGGTTTTGTCCGGGAGTTGCAGCGCTGGAACAAAGGCCCTTCGCTACTGCAACGGCTTCTAGGCTAAGGCGATACTCTATTTTTTGATACTTACGCTGCGGCCATGCGCGATCTTCGGCCAATAACGTTCGAAATCAAAGGCTGGGCTGTGCTTTTGGTTATGGCACTGTGCGCAAACTTGTCCTTTCGCCGCACTTTTTACGCTTATTTTAGTCGCGCCATTCGACGCCACATGTGCCCTCCCTGGGCCGTGGCACGACTCACACTGCACATTGGTTAAATGTGCAGTGACCTCATCGTCAATGTATCCGCCAGGAGCACGAAAACCAACTGTGTGGCAGGCGATACAGTCTGGATCGAAGGTCTTGTTAACACGGCGCAGACTTTCGAGCGCTTGGCTATGTCGACTCTGCTGCCAAATTGAATATTGCTCAACATGGCATGCCTGGCAAACCTGTTCCCCCATATATTCGCTATCGCCACTCGCCTGGGCTTTGCGCAGCTTGGTTTCTTCTACAAAAGCCGCTTTCACACGCTCGTTATAGTCTGTGTACCAATCTTCCATACGCGGCGAATCCGCCACGGTTTTGGGCAGGTCGATCACTTGGTGTTGAAATTCGCCGATAGAGCCATCTGCGGCAAGACTAAAATCCAGTTGACCCAGTCTCATGCCACGTGAACCCGGTTGCAACACCACGGTTTTGCCTTGACGCTGCGGCACAGCAAATTTTTCATATGCAGCGCGCACGAATAATATGTCGATTAACTCCATTGGCAGCAGACGTTGCGCCTCTGGCAAAGGCAAGGTGGTGGAAACCAGGGTAAGAACCTTATCTCGCTTAGCAGCGCGCAACGCCTCAACCATTTTAGTAACGTTTGAGTCCTCTTGGCGGTCAGCCAGATGTTTAAAGGGCGATTGCTCAGGATCTAGCCAGGAAAGAAACGCCATATCTTGATCATTCCGCCTAAAACGTTTCACAGGCAGAAACTCCCGGCTCCGCCAATTAGTCGCAACCCAGGATATGGAATGGGGAGTGATGAATTCTGTGCCGTAGCTCAAATCAGACCACTGCACCCCTACTGCGTCATAGCCAATCGCGGCGACCGCCGTCAGGATAAAGTCGCTTGTTAATTTCTCATGCGCCGAAAAACCACCTATCCAGCCGCCCGTCGAGATCAAGGCGAGATTGGGGTGTCGCTTGCGCAACGCGTCAATCGCCGTTACTTGACGCCGAATACCGCCAAAATCGCCCTCTGCGCTGCAACCACAAGGTTCAAGCTCGCCGTCAACATTACCGGAATACACAAGCGTCAAATTTTTACCATAGGACATAAAAGGTAATGATAACAATGAGATCAACACTATCAGCGCGCGTCGGTAACGGATATTTGGCATGAATTATCCCCAAAAAAAGAAAACCGCCTTAAATCTCTTGATTTCACTGCCGATATTAACGTGACAGCTTTTTGACCATCGCGGAAAACGCGAAACTTGACGAGTTTACCCAGGTTAATATATGAATACAAAATATGAGGGATACAAGATGGAACAAAACCATCCAACACCCCCTTTTAAGCGCCAAGCAGGTATTGCAATAATACCTCGCCACATGCAAAGCAGGAGCATACGCTCTGGCGCACCCTATAAAAAGCCAATAACTCTAATTATGCGAACTAAAGGGGAATAAAGAGCTATGAGACTATCTACCAAAGGCCGTTATGCTGTGCTCGCCATGATGGAGCTTGCACTCCATGAAAATAAAGGCCTGCTAACGCTTGCTGATCTCTCCCTCTCACAGAATATTTCTCTGTCCTACCTTGAACAATTGTTTGCGAAATTACGGGCCAGCAACCTCGTTGCCGGAGTACGTGGGCCGCGCGGTGGCTATAAGCTGGCGCGACCGGCAAGCGATATTTCAGTCGCCGAAATTCTGCTTGCTGTGGACGAAAAAGCCGATAGCGAAAACAGCGAACAAGCAGGACATTTGAATGATATGGAAGGAATAATTCGGGTTTTATGGAACAATCTGAGCCATCGTCTCCATGATTTCCTCGGCAATATTTCACTTGCGGACACCATTACTAGTCCCGCGCAGGCAGCGCCAAACGAGGCAGCCCCAGCGCAAGGACAGGCGGCTTCGACATCGAACAAATCGGCTGCATAGACAGCGGTCTCGAATTCTTTCACCACAGTGACATTAAAACCCGCATTCAGCGGGTTTTAATGTCTTATGCCTAACATACTTAACATCAGGAAAAGATAGCATAGCCGTTTTAATCCTCATTTTTGTGACCTCCTCGACGATCTCATCATCTCACCCCCCAACTGTTGTTAAGTTTGCATTCGCAGAGCCGCTAGCCAACGTGCAGGCTGCATTTACTTTCCTTTTTCGGCATGGCAGCGCGTCCGTAAAACCGCATATTTACTAGTGCAATAGGGCGATATCATGAGTGCGACAAACAAAGCAATCGATAACGAAGTACTCAAGAATTTAGTGCCTCTCAACAACCTGAGCGTCGACTTACTACGCCAGCTGGCGGCAACAGCACGCATGGAGCGCGTTAGCGCGGGCAGCGCTATTACTAAGGAATGCGAAGTCGGTGAGCGCGCTCTGTATCTGTTGTCCGGCATGTTGGTGTTAGCTAATGGCAATAATATAGTAGACACCATTAAAGCTGGCACCCCACAAGCGCGCAATCCCTTGCCTCCGTTTCAAACACGGAGCGCAACGCTTTATGCTAAAACCACTGCAACCATACTCTCCATCGACCGAAAATTATTGGATATTGTGCTCAGCCAGAATCCCGCCGGCGCCGAGGGCGACACGCTAGACAGCGAACCCGATAATCATGCTTGGATTACCAATTTTTTGCAGTCCAATGCCTTGCTGCAATTACCCGAAACTACGCTACAAACACTGTATTCACGCTTGCGTGAAATCCCCACCCGCGCAGGTGAGATAGTGATTCGACAAGGCTCTATCGCCAACAGTTATTACATCATTCGTAATGGCCGCTGCAACGTCGTCCATGCGCCGTCGCTAGAAGGTCCTGAGATCAAAATCGCCGAGCTCCATACCGGCCAGGCCTTTGGTGAAGAAGCGTTGATCACAAACCGCACCCGTAACGCCTCTGTGATAATGCAAGAGGCGGGCAGCCTCATGCGCTTGGAAAAACAAGATTTCATGTCCTTGCTGGTCAATCCTCTACTGCGCTTTGCCTCATCCGAAAAAACTCACGCCCTGCTGGCCTCGGGGGCTGAAATAATTGATGTGCGAACACCTGGCAATTACCCCGAACGGGATTTGATCAAAAACCGGATTCCATTGTCAGAATTGCGCACCCGTCTCGCCCAACTCGACAAGAACAAACCCTATGTAATCGCGTGTAATGATGGTAATCAAAGCGCTGTGGCGGCCTTTTTACTCAATCAACATGGCTACAAGACGCATGTGCTGCAAGGCGGGCTAAAACAATTCCAGCTTCGACCCCTTATCAATCTTGATCTGCAAGAAACGGTCAGCGCACCCGCAGTTGAAACTATAGAAATTTTCGCCCCTCCTATGGGCGGCGACATCATTGATTTTCCACGCCCAAAGGCCAACATCAAACCCGCCAATCCACCCGAGCCATCAAAAATACGTGGCATGACCTCAAGTGCCGAACTACCGCTACTCACCGACATCGTTGTCGCCGGTGCATGGAAACAACGCCACGCAACCGCAGTCGATATGGCCCCTGCCGCACAGCAATATACACAAGCCGATATCGATATTGCTAAGCAACAAGCTGCCGAAGAAGCACGACGCGCGCGAGCAGCTGAACTCGCATTGCACCTTGCCGAAACCAAAGCACAAGAGCTGAAGGCGAAGGCAGCAGCGATTGTAAAAGTTGCCGAGGCAGAGGCTCGCAAATCAGCCGCCGAACTGGCACAAAAAATGGCTGACGAGCAAACCAGAACTCGCTCCGCATTTTCTGCAATCGTCAATGAAGCTAAGGATGAGGCCAAGAAAGAAGGTCAACGTGCTCAAACAGCTGAAGGGGCATGGAAAAACGCTGAAGCGGAAATCCTCCGACTAAAGGCAGACCTAGAAGAAATAAAACGCCGTAACACCCAGATCTCGGCAAAAAAAGCGATGGAACGGCCGATTGCGCCAGACACTGTAAAAACCGCCGCTCTGGTTATACCTAAACCCGCCGCAGCAGTCATACCTGAGCGCAAAAAACCAATTCAAGGCGCAAAACCAGTGCCACCCAAAGCGCCTGCACTAGCAGTGGGTCAACCGCCCAAACCCGCGCCCTCCGACATCAAGTTAGGTTGGATTTCAGATTCCTATTTGTGGGAAACCGTACTGGGTTATCGCGTCGACCCTGCGATTGACTCACTTTTAGCGCCAAAAACAAGTCAAGCCAAGCCGCAAGCGCCGAGCGCTACCCAGGTGATGCCCGATATCAAGCCGACGACAACCACCTCGTCGATTGCGACATACAATCCTGCAACGCCCGCCGCCGCTAAAACTGTCAAAGCCGCACATAGCATTCATTCCTCACGCAAACCCGCGTCCCATCAGCAAAAAGCGACCGGCGAATCGGAACCACGCAAAAGCAGCGCGCGGAAATACGAAGTGTTGCTAATCGTCATGGTGATTTTAGCTGCCGTCCAAATCGGGGGCGGCGATCGCCTGGGTAATCTATACCAATCAATTCACCAGCAACTCGGTATTAGCCAGGTTACTCAATCAGCCACCCATTGGTTTAACAATATAGTCGGCAATCCTCCACCTGAAGCCGCTCCAACTGCGACACCACAAGAGTTAACGCCCGCAACTACACCACGCCAACAGCAGTAAGGCGACTTCGCCCCGCTTCGCAGCGCCCCATGCTTCGACGGCGCAGCGAAGCGGAGTGCACACCCCCCTAACCCTATCAATAGTCAAACCGACTGGCTTTATGCCGCGGTTTATTGAATAATCATTTTTAGATTGCATCGTAAGAAATGTTCCTGAAGCTTGCAGCAACGCCACCTACGCGATTTGCGCGACAAGATGGCGCACACTCACAACAATTTTTTGTCGACCATACGATGTAAAGGAGTTTTTCGTGCGTTTTGCGATGTTATTCCTGGCAGCCATGCTCAGCGCGCTGCAAGCCATGTCGCCTGTTCTCGCTCTCGACAGTTGGGCTAACGTAGGCCCGCGAGGCGGCGTCGTTAGGGCTTTAGCCATCGACCCGACTACGCCTGACACGCTTTATGCAGGCACCGCAGGCAGCGGCGTCTACAAAACCGTCGACGGCGGCACGAACTGGACTGCCGCCAACGACGGCCTGTCTATGCGCAATATTGAAGTCATCACCATCGACCCCAATTCGCCCGCCACCGTATACGCTGGCACTGCAGGCGGTGGAATATTCAAGAGCACCAACGGTGGTGTCAGCTGGGCAGCTATTAATCAAGACTTCAACAATCTAAATGTGTATGGCATAAGCGTAGGCCCTACGGATTCCAATATTGTCTATGCGGCAACCTTTGGCAATGTTTTCCGCAGCGCTGACGCAGGCGCGACGTGGTCTCGTTTGGGCCTCCAACAAAGCGATACTCTGTGCGACAATTCGGTCTACGCGCTAGTACTCAATCCCAGCGACCCTACCAAAGTATTCGTCGGCACCCATAGTCACGGCGTTTTTTACAGCAGCGACAGCGGTGGAAGTTGGGTGCCACGCAACACTAACAGCGCCTGCAGAGCGCCGCCTTCTCCATTCAGCAACGTTCGCGCCTTAACCATTGACAACACCGGCAACCTATACGTAGGCACTCAAGGCTCAGGCATCTACAAAAGCGCCGACGCGGGCGTCACCTGGAGTGCCGCTAATACCGGTATAGGCAGCGACGCAATGGATCGCACCACGCGCGCCCTCGCCATGCTCCCTGGAGACCCGAATACGATCTACGTGGGCACCGCCAATGGCGTTTACAAAAGCAGCGACGGCGGCACCAACTGGACAGCATTTAACTCAGGGCTAAGCAATCTCAACATCCTTGCTCTCGCCATTAATCCGACCACACCGACAACAATTTATGCGGGCACTGACGTCGGCGCATTTAAATCAACCGACGGCGGGAGTAACTGGCAAGCCATCAACAATGGAGTGATCAACTTCAAAGTTAATTCTATAACTCTAGATCGTAGCAATCCGGCTACTCGATACGCCCTGACGAATGGCAGCGGAATTCTGAAAACCGTTGATAATGGCGCTACCTGGAACCCGGTGAACAGCGGACTTATGCATTTTAATGTGACATCGCTTGCCATCGATCCCGCCAACCCAGCCAATTTATACGCAGGCACAGCGGAAGGCGGCATGTTCCGCAGCACTGACGGCGGCACCAACTGGGCCGCCGCTGACAATGGTCTGAGCAGTTTTTTCATTACCGCGCTGGCGTTTGGCGGAAGCAACACCCTTTACGCTGGCACCTTATTGGGCGGAATTAACAAGACGACAAACGGGGCCACGAGCTGGACTGCGGTCATTAACGGTTTTTCAGGCAGCAGTTTGGATATCAACGCGCTGGCTGCCGACCCAATTACCCCGGCCACGCTATACACCTCCGCCTCCTCCAGCGGCATATTTAAAAGCACCGACAGTGGCGCAAGCTGGAGTCACATCACCAGCCAACTCATCAACCCATTTTTTTATGCATTAGCCGTGGATCCCATCACGCCTAGCATTCTTTATGCGGGTAGCTGGAGCGGCGGCATATTCCGCAGCGCTGATGCAGGCGCAACGTGGACTGAGATCAACAACGGCCTTACCGACACCAAGGTCCACGCGCTCGCCATAGATCCCGTCACACCCACCACGATTTATGCAGGTACCGACACAGGAGGCGTATTTAAGAGCACCAACAGTGGGGGTAGTTGGGTAACCATTAACCAAGACCTGGCGCACACAACCGTTAAGGCCTTAGCCATCGATTCATCCACCACCCCACCCACGGTCTATGCCGGTACCTGGGAAGGTGGCATTTATGCAATACAGTCCACGCTTACAAGCCCTGCCGTCAGCGCCGCCGCAGCCCTTACCCCAACATCGGCAAGCAGTGGCGGCAGCGGTTTTCTTGATCCAGCATGGTTGCTAATGCTGGCTCTGTGGAGCTGGACTAGACATCACAAAACGAACCAGCGCCGCCAACTAGCGCCCCACTGATAAATTATTAGCGCAAGCACGATGGCTGCCGTCCCCCACCAAACGTCAGGGGGGATGGTTTCATCGTTTAGGATCTGCCCTAAAAATAGCGCCAACACCGGTGTCATCAGGGTGATAAGCGCGGTTTTACCCGTTTCAAGCTTGTGAATAAGGTAGAAGAACAACACAAACCCCAGTACCGAGCCGAAAATACCCAAATAAATAATCGACAACCCGGCGCGCACAGGAATGGCGGACGGCAGCACTCCATCGAATAACATCCACGTTAAAAAATACAATGGCGTCACCAGCACAAGACTGCCACCTGTCACCGCCAACGCCGGCAAATTCGCCCCCGTTTGCTTAACTAGAACAAGACTCAATGAATGCAGAAAAACAGCGAACAAAACCGCCGCAATGCCTTGCGCTGCATTGAGCTGCAAGGTCAAGTCCGAGTGGAAAATCAGCGTCAGGCCAAACAATCCAAGCAACATGGCGCTCAATTTAGGCAAGGTGAAACTAGACTCACCCAGCTGCTTGGCCGCCATAATCCCTGTCATCAACGGCACCAAGCCAAACAACACCGCAATCAACCCCGAAGGAATAAACTGCGCACCCCAATACACCGACAGCATCGCACCATATATACCCACGGCCGCCGCCGCGTAAGTGCGTAGTGCTTCGCGCCCCCAGGGCAAAGCAATGTTCTGCCATTTCAACAACAACAAACACAACACCAAACCAATCGCCATGCGTCCAAACACGGCGAACAAAAAACCCACACCACTGCTACTCCATTTAATCGTCAACGGCGTCGTCGCCCAAATCAACACCACGCCTGAGTAAGCCGCGGGTATGGCCAAAAAGTGGGGTTTGGCGGGAATCAAAGAGGGTGTTAGCATTTTTGCCAATCGCATCATCATAGTTACTTGCGCCATACCACCATTGGCAGACACGTTTAGAGTGTCGATACTAACAAAAAATTTGCTAAAAAATAGGACAAACTAAATTCCTTGTATACCGTCGAGTAACTTTGAGCGTGTACAGCCCGATTAAATTAAGGCGTGCGCAAACCCGATTCAATCACCTGGCCGAAGGCCATTCACTTAACCTGCCCAAACTAATTTCAACGCTAAACACACGTGGAAAAAGTCTTAAAATATCTATAAATCAGTCCATTACCGTCAATATTAAAATAACCATCGCATTACCCAGGGTTTTTCTATATACTCCGCTCTGCCTTAGACGACATAACGTCCTGACCTTCCCCTGCTTTACGAGGGTGTCCGCCATAAGAGGATTTCTTAGGGCAACACCACTTTCCACAGGTTTCCTGGTTAGCGGCGTCAAGACCAATAAATCGGTCTTGCAAGCAAGCAACTGGAAATTCTCTCCTAAAATGGATTAAAGGAAATTTCCCGGAGTTTGTTCGGGAACCCGGCGGTTTAGCCCACAGGCCACATGGCGGTAGCTGCCTTAATCGGTTCTATTCTATAGTTAAATCAAATAATTTTTCGCCTGTGGCGGGCGAATGAGGGTATTTCATTGTCATTTTTAGATCTCCAACTTGATCCACGTATTCTTCAGGCCGTTGAAGCGGCAGGTTTTAAAGCTCCTAGCGAAATTCAACGTCAAGCAATTCCCGTTGCAATGGCTGGCCGCGACCTTATGGCTTCAGCGCAAACAGGCACAGGCAAAACTGCAGCATTCGTGCTGCCTGCCCTGCAACGTTTGCTAGAGCCTTCCGCTTCTCCATCCCGCGGCCCACGTGTGCTGGTCTTAACCCCAACACGCGAATTAGCCGTGCAAATCACAGCAGCTGTGCAGCAGTTCAGTCGTAATTTGCGCTTACGCTTCGGCGCTATTGTCGGCGGTGTTCCTTATCCTCCCCAAGAAAAGTTACTTCGTGCTCCTCTGGATTTTTTAATTGCCACACCTGGCCGACTCATCGATCACATGGATCGCGGCCGGTTGGATTTTTCACGTTTAGAATTACTTGTGTTGGATGAAGCTGACCGCATGCTAGACATGGGTTTTGTTGATGATGTCGAACGCATCGCTCAAGCCACACCTAAACAACGTCAAACCTTACTGTTCTCCGCCACGTTAGAAGGCGACATTGAGAAGATTGCTCGGCGTTTATTGCGGGAACCGGCTCGCGTGCAAATCGATGGCATCAAAACACGTCACGAATCGATCACCCAGTCGGTTTATCAGGCTGACGGCATCAAGCACAAGCACGCCCTTATCTCTCACTTACTGCAAGCGCCAGAAGTTTCGCAAGCCATTGTGTTTATGTCGACCAAACGTGGCGCTGACCAATTAGCGACAACACTCTCTGACAGCGGACTATCCGCTGCCGCGTTGCATGGCGACATGAATCAAGGTGCACGCAATCGTACCGTTGAAAAACTGCGCAATCGCAGAGTACAAATTTTGGTTGCCACAGACGTTGCCGCACGCGGCCTTGATGTTCGAGGCATCAGCCACGTGATTAACTTCGACCTGCCCATGAAGCCTGAAGATTACGTCCACCGCATTGGCCGAACCGGCCGTGGCGGAGACGTCGGTATTGCCGCCTCGTTAGTGGGTCCAGAAGAATGGCACCAACTTGCACGCATCGAAAGGCTTACCGGCCAACGCCTAGAACGCAATGTCATTCCAGGCTTGGAACCAACGCGCCCTTTGAACACTAACAGCAAACCGGGTGCGCCCGCAGCGCGTCGTAACGACGGCCCACGCCGTGCGCCACACCGTAGCAGCACCACCAGCCACACCGAAGAGCGCAAACCAAAAGTCTTCGTGCGTTACAAAAGCCCATCCGCCAAACCCCGCGCCCGCACAGGGGAGTAAGCAAAAAATTTCAATCTAGCCGCTAGGCTTTGACTGATAAAACCCCGCGTATCTACGCGGGGTTTTTTTTGCTTTGAAAATAGCATCACCGCGCTCGGCCTTGTGAACTATGAAGAAGACTTTTAAGTTGAACCCAGATCTTCCATTAAACTCGGAGCGAGGGTGCGCAAGCTGCTGAAAATGGGCGAGAAAAGAAGAAAAACAGTCGGAGGCGTAGTCACTCCTACGGTAACGGTGTCCGGCACACAAAGACTC